>NZ_JBFRNU010000009.1:0-22760 GCF_041471145.1 Vibrio sp. 10N.261.54.A5
GAAGTATAATAAGTTATACTAAATTACGAGACTCTAGATCGACAATTAATTGCTCTTGAAGATCTCTTACCTTATTAAAAAGTGATGTTTTATTTATGGTTATGTTCTTAAGTTTTCGGTGATATAAAAAGTTGGACAGGACAAACTGACAACGATCATCCGTGAACAATACTTGATGTCGTATTTTTTCAGGCGCTAACCTTAAGGTGGTGAGCTGATAAGCTTGTTCAAACAGTTGGTCAGACATTTTTATAAGCAAATCATCAGCACTTTCATCAATCATTCTCAGAATGTGTTTCTCGCTCATAAACGCCTCTCCTAGCCTTATCTAAGGCTCAACTTAATGTTGCTTGATACTTTCATTCATCGCTCGCTTTATCAGTTCTTGTGCAACTTCTGGTTCAAAATGGTTGAAAGTCAACAATTCTCCTTGCATTGCATCATAAAGAGCCAACATCTTTTTATCTAATGATTGAATTGAAACACCATTATCACTGGTGACGATGTGGAAATGACTGTGGATTGAAGTTGACGATAGTAGCAGGTCTAGAACTTCTAGCTGTGTCATTAAGGATTCAGCTTGTTCGATAGCATTTTGTGCAAAAGGTGGATAGTGGTTTGGGTTTACAGGCTTGAAAGTAAATCGACATCCAACAAACACTGGCATTAGTTCGATCTGGTATCCCGTTGAATCGATTTTTATTGTAGCTGCCATAGCCTTACCCTCTGCCAATTGATTGCCTCATACAAATACAGTGAAACAACATGTAGTTAGTGAGAAAATTTGTACTCGAACGAAATTCCGTCATGTTTAGCTAAGATATGTGCCAAATCATCGGCACTAAGGAAGTCTTTCATTCTTCGGAGGGTGCATGAGATAAGGAACAAAATTATTTGTGCTTCTTTCGCCAGGGACTTATGAGTTAACAAGCGGTATGTGGAAAGATCGTGGTTATCTTTTATCGCTTCAACATAGCTTCTGTCCAATTCACCACTGTTTAAGCCATCAAGAATCTTTTGGTGAAAATCTTCTTTCGTTTTCTGTATGAATGCCGTCTTTAGATGATCTTTAGCGGTAAGTAGGACTAAGAGACGTTTATCTCTGTCAAGCATCTGCTCATTTGATTCGTAATGGAACTCTTGTTCAAACATACATACCTCTCATAGGAAATGGTCGACTAAATATATTAGCCAAGTGGAGGTATACAATTTTGATCTCCACTATTACTTCATACAAACACAGTTTAACATCCTTACCAGGGGGTCATAAAGTGAAAATCTATTTAAATAATTACTATTGTTTATGATCCCCCTCTAATTTAGCATGAAAAGGTTAGTGTTGTAGTCCTGCTACTAATCTTTATTGGGTTAGTTATTCAAGATAGCAAGTAGTAAATCAACCTAGCTCTCTATAGGAAAAACACACTGCCAGCAGTGTGTCCTTTCTATCGCATCAGCCTCTATTGATAAGGGTCATAAAGTTTAACGTATTGTAAGAATAAAATTTTTTTGTGACCCTTTAACTTTTGCCTATGCTTTACTAATCATCCTGCTTTGATAAAGCTCTCTTTGCTAATGGATGAAAGTAATACGGTACTCGCTTATTCTTTGTATTACCAATAGGAGTTCCGTGCTCTATTCCCAGTATTTTCAGAAGTATGTTTAGTCGAGTTGTGGCTGTATTGGGTTTATCTTTATCCTTAATATCCATTTTCATAAGCATGTTTTGATGGCGTTTATCAAAACAATTAATGAAATTCTCTTTGTTTATGATTATGCTTTTAAATAAGCTTTTCTTGTCCACGCTATTTAAAATTTCAAATGTACTATCTGTAGTCAACTCACTTAATTGCAAAGCAGATGCAATACTAACCAGTTTATAAGCAGGGTGGGTTTCTTTTACACCATGTGTTACTTGTAGGAATAGTTTTGCAGCTTCAATATCAAACATATGATAAAATTCAACAACTTCTTTAATTACATCTTTAACTGGTATATCTAGAGTTTTTGCAATCTCCCAGCGCTGGAGGGCAAAACGATCTGTGACCGTTAATGCTGAACTAGTTTTAAGCTGATAGTATTCAGAATCTTTTAACACTCTTGCTTTCGGTATACTTTCCTGCTCTTCTTCTTTTATAGTCGGAGTTTTCTCCGAGTGTAGCGCAGATAATGATATCGGATGTACTATTACATTAAAACCTAGTGCTTTTAACGTTTCTTTTAAAGCAAGTGGTTGGTCAAATTTTAATAGAGCCTCACGCTTTATAAATTCGCGCTCGAGTCTATCATCTATCGTTTCATTTTCCTTTTGAGCAACACCCAACTCAGTGATATCAGACCACATATTAACTTTATGTGATACTGCAAACCTAATCTTACTTGCTTTACGTAATCTTCTAGCTAATTGTATGAGCTGAAGTGGTTGCAATACATTATTACTTAACACCATAACTTCATCACAAAATGGTGTTTTTATGTCAAACCCTTCACGTAAACTAGGACTCACAATAACGGTTCTATACTTGGCTATTTCTTCATTCGGATTTTTTAAAAAATCGGCTTGTTCTTTGAATGATTTAACTTGGCTATGTACTACTAAAATACCTGACTTAAGCGCAGATTTAATACAAGCATACCCCGATTTATCTTTATAGCCGCTTTCAGATAATAATCTTTCTATCATTCTACGACTATCACATGCGATAAATTGACTTTTAGAGTCCAACAACTTTTTAGAAATTAATGTTTCTGTTACTTCGACTAATTCTTCAACATGAGCTTCAATATTTTGATACAGTGTAGTAGGAAAGTTGACTATGGTTATATCAGCTATACTCTTTCGATACTCGTTAACAAAGGTACTTGTTACTTTATCACTTGCATCCGCATCCATAAAAATTAGCTTTCTCTTTCTATCCTCTAGCAACTCGCCTATTCGACTACGAATAGTTAATTTTTGCTTTAGTGGTATGTAAGTCACATTTGGGTCATATAAGGCTTGAAGAACTTTCTCGCACTCATCAAAGATAATCGTGTCAGTCTGTTTCAACTTATAATAATGAAAGTCATTGACAATAGCGTTGATAGTCAAACTGAAATGATCTGCATCTTCAATTTTATGCATCTCATCATCATAAATAGCGAGCTTCACATTTTTTGGCTTATGTTGCCTAACGACACTGATCAAATTACTAATAAGTGCTGTTTTTCTCCCTTTTTTCTTCTCTCTCATACACATGCGAATCGCATGATATGTTTTACCTGTTCCCGTGCCTGCTCGTACAACGAATACACCTCGGTTATATTCATCAAAAGCTCCAAAACGCATGGGTTTAAGAGGGTCAAATGGATAAGAAGTTTCTATCGATACTGTTTCTTGTACAGCCTTTTTGACTGGGCAAGGTGACAGATTAATTATTGATTTAATTTCTTGTTCATGTTTATTAAGCTCATCAGCTACTAGCGATATTGCTTGATTTCTTTGTAAAGGGGCTGTAATACTTTTTACCGCAGCATAAACAAGAGCCTTAATCTCTTTTGAACTTGGGAACTCTTTATATACAGAAAGTAGATACGCAAGTTTAGGAAGCTCTTTAGATTGAGAAACTAACCTTTTATCCGTATCAGAATCAATAATCAAAACATTACGTTTTATACATATCAGTGCTATTTTTTCAGCAAAAGCGCAAGAAAATGGGAAATAAACACTATTGATATCGTTGTCTTTTGCACGATGTATATCAATAACTTCCCCTAGGGCTTTCACCCCACTTCGTACTACACGAGTTATATCTTGATTCATCAAGGTTTGAGGAATTGTAGATCTTTTACCCACATAAATATCTACCAGTTTTTTGGGGGGATTTTTAATCACCTTATAAATCATAAGTGTTAACTCAATTTGTAGTGTCGATTTTTATAACGATTCAAATTCTCAACCGCTGACTTAACACCTGGATCTTTCATTAGCACCAAGAAATCTTCCAACATCATTTGTGCATTTTCTTCAATCGTACGCTGTTCAGCTTCTACATAAGCATCATATTCGTCATCTGACATTAACTCGACTGATAAATCAGATTCTTTCTGTTCAAGATCTAGTGCTGCATAGATTCGCTTCGCCATACTAGAGTCGATATACATAAACGTGTCTTGTTCAAACTCTGCATTACATAAAGATGAAATTTTGTTAGCTACTTTTTGACTAATTCGTTTAAGATAACTTGCTGACGTCATGTTATAACCTGCTTGCACATCAGCCTTATTAACGTTCATTTTGTGAAAAACCAAGCGTTTTATTTCATAATCTTTTAAGCCAACTTCAGCGGCTTTCTGTTGAAACATAGCACGGAATGATCCAGCAGTAATGCGCAGGCCAGTTGACTCTTTCAATCGGTCAATAAACATGGAAGGATTTGCGTTCATTTTATTATTCAGATAGGCATTGCATAGTAGGTAGCGATGACAAGCTAATTCACTTACCTTAACATCTCGTTCTTGCTCTACTGCTTTTATTGCCACAAAATCGATTGTATTCATATCCTTGAGGCTTTGGATTTTAGTATCATAAGGTTTAGAAACCTCTTCACAGAACTGTCCATAGAGTGATTTCAATGCCTTAACTATTTTAAGGGCTTGATTGTTTAAGAATAAAACAAAGTTATCATCGCTAATCCCATTATGATTTTTGATATTTTTACGTTGCTCTTCTTTCCATGTGATTGATCCTTCCCTGAGGTCAACTTGAGACCATTCTATACGTACTGCATCTTCAGGACGAAAACCTGTGAACATAAGAAACTCAAAAAATAATGAGTTAAGTTTATAACTTCGTACATCCGTTTTAGTATTACGTAGATTAGAAGTTGATTCGTTTTTTTCAAGTCGATAACTGCGCAGCTCTTGTACACCTCGCCACATTGTAGGATAGTTTTGATCAGGTAACGTTTTATCCTTCCTAACTGAGTTGCCACCAGGATTCACCCAAGTTTTTTCTTTAGAAAAGAGTATAATAGAGTTTCGCATATCCCAGCTAGAATCATGCTCTTGCATTAGCAAGTTACCCTTATCGATAAGAGTTCTAACGTACGTAAATACTTTGTCAGCTTGTCTACCAGTCGGCTGTTTATTATTTTGATGCTGATTCTTTTCAATAGCCTTACGAAGCTGGCTATGAAGCTTTTTCGCTTCAGTGAAGGTTAGTGAGTTAAAATCTCGATCTAAGATACCAATCCCAACAAAATAGTCTTTGGTTTTCTTATTTGGATATTTAAAGTCAGTTTGTCGCTGAGCTTTATAAGACAGGTAGTCTTTTTTCGTACCTAAATAGTTAAAAGCAATTCTATCGTACTCATTAACTGTACTTTGCTTCAACTCTTGACCACGTTCTCCCCTCACCTGCATCTCATGAAGTTCACGAAAGGTCTTAATGGCTTTATTTTCATAGAAATGAGTAGCAGGGACTTCCTTGTTTTTTTTAATAAATGTATTGCGAATGTGGGCAGCATTTTGTCTTGCTTGTTCTACAGATTCAGTTCTAGCATTTGCCACCACTTTAGCTGTCTGATGACCTAACTTACCATCTTTACCTCTTAATCGATAAGTAATATAGAATGATGCTTTTCCTGTTGCTGATACTTCCAACTTAAGATCTTGAGAGTTAGTTGAGGAATCTTTGTATCTAATAACCGTCTTCTCATAACCAGTCAAACTACGTAATGCAAATACTCGTTTGAGCTGAGTTTCAACCGAGGTATCAGTAAACTCCAGTGAGCAAATACTTTTCGTTACTTTAATTCCTTGAGCAGGTAGAAGGTTTTCTTTTAAGTCAGACTTTAAATTTTGAGCAAGAACTTGAACTCTTATGCGTTCTTGAAGTATTTCATTTTTCGAAGCAGAAAGTTCAAGCTTACCCAGTGTATATTTCCAATCTACATTGAGCGGGAATGCCTTAGGCCGACCTAAATACACATAGTTCATAGCAGAGCGAGTTATCTCAATCAGTACCCAACTTTTATCTGGGCGGTACAAGCCAGGAGCAAATGTTTCTTTCGCTAACTGATCGATAAGTTGTTCAATTCGTCCCGTATACTCATGTATCTGCATAAATAGTCACCTGCATAGTAATTCACACTTACGATAGCAAACACAAGCTGAAAAATCAGCAAGAAATCAGCATGAGAAATATGGAAATTCGTCAAACTTTATACATCGACAATGTCAATAGTAAATTAAAACATCAAAAAACCCACCTAAGTTATTAATTTAAGTGGGTTTTTATACTTACCTGCTATTTTTGGTTAACTAGAAGCAAAAAATACAAATCAACAACTTAGCATATCGCAAGGAATTATGCGCTTTGCCAACATGCAAATGCCTCCTCTGCGGTAAACTTGCCATCAAGTAGCGCACGACCCACAATCACACCCGCAACACCGCTGCCTTTAAGCGCTTCGATATCAGCTAGGCTGCCAATGCCGCCCGATGATTGGAATTGCACTTGTGGGTACTGCTTACAAAGATCAACATAGAGCTCTACGTTTGATCCTTCTAGCGTGCCGTCACGTGAAATATCGGTACACAGCACGTGTTTAAGGCCAACCGTGAGGTAGTCTTCAATCAGCGCTTCAATAGTCACACCTGAATCTTCTTGCCAACCTGAAATCGCCACTTTACGTGTGCCGCTTTCATCAATGTTGATGTCTAGAGCCAGCACGATTTTTTCCGCGCCATACTTCTCCATCCAACCTTTCACCAACTCAGGTTGCTTAACGGCTGTAGAACCAACCACAACGCGCTGTGCGCCAGCTTCTAGCAGATCAACGACATCTTGTTCGTTACGCACGCCACCACCAATCTGGATGTTCGCAGGCGTGCTAGCAAGGAGCTTAGCAATCAAGTCTAACTGACGAGCCGTTGTGTCTTTTGCGCCCGTTAAGTCAACAAGGTGCAGCCAGCCAGCGCCAGCTTGGTGGTACAGATTAAACTGCTCTGCTGGGTCTACTTTGTATTCTGTTACTTGCCCGTAGTCTCCTTGGAATAAGCGAACTACTTGGCCTTCAATTAAATCTAACGCGGGAATAATCATTTACATTCCTTATATGGCAACGTTAGCCGCTGCCTAATCCTTATTACAATTCCAAGAAGTTCTGAATCAGCTTAGAGCCAGCTTTCGAAGATCGCTCTGGGTGGAACTGAACACCATAATAATTGCCACTTTGAACCGCCGCAGTGAACGGATTACCGTAATCACATTGTGCGATTGTGTAGTCGCCCACTGGCATTGCGAAGCTATGAACAAAGTAGAAGTATTCGCCTTCTTCAATGTCTTTAAATAGAGGATGATTAGGTGTTGCCGTTACGGTGTTCCAACCCATGTGTGGTAATGGCAAGTCGCCCGTTTCAAGTAAACGAACTTCACCATCACACAAACCTAGGCATTCAACTAACTCATCAGCCTTTTGACCTTTCTCTTGAGACAGTTTGCCTAACAGCTGCATACCTAGACAGATACCCAGCAGAGGCTTCTCAACTTGCTTGACAAGGGTAACAAGGTCACGCTCTTGCAGGTTCTTCATTGCCTCACTTGCTGTACCTACACCGGGTAGGAATAGCTTGTCGGCAGCAAGAACCACTTCTGGTTCTTTTGAAATTTCAACTGCGTAGCCCAAACGTTCAATCGCAAACTTCACCGATGAAACGTTGGCACAACCAGTATCAATAATAACGACTTTTTGCTCTTTCATACCGAACCCTTACAGAACGCCTTTGCTGCTTGGTAACTCGTTACCTTCAACTTTGATTGCTTGGCGAAGAGTACGGCCAAACGCTTTGAACAGGCTCTCAATGATGTGGTGATCATTATTGCCATCAGAAGAAAGGTGTAGCGTACAAGCCAATGTATCAGTTAGAGAACGGAAGAAGTGAACCACCATCTCGGTTGAAAGATCACCCACTTGCTCACGGCTGAACTTAGCATCGAACTTCAGGTATGGACGACCAGAAAGGTCTAACGCACACTGAGCCAAACACTCATCCATTGGTAGGCTGAAACCAAAACGGCCAATACCACGTTTGTCGCCTAGTGCATCTTTCAATGCTTGGCCTAAAGCAAGAGCGGTATCTTCGACTGTGTGGTGATCATCGATGTGCAGATCGCCTTTCACAGTCAGGTTCATTTGGAAACCACCGTGTGTCGCGATTTGATCAAGCATGTGGTCGAAGAAACCCATGCCGGTATCGATCTTGTTGCCACCGGTTTCATCAAGGTTTACTGCAACCTTGATATCTGTTTCTTTAGTGGTACGAACTACTTCAGCAATACGCGCATTAACCGTCAGATCTTTAACGATTTGTGGCCAGTTAAGCGTGCCTTCAGTTTCCGCATCCGGGCTATATTGAATACCGCGGATTGCCATGTTCTCTGCCAGTTGAAGATCCGTCATTCGGTCGCCAATCACAACAGAGTGTTGGAAATCGACTTTACCGCCTTGTAGGTACTCTTTAACCATACCCAGTTTAGGCTTACGGCAAGAGCAGTTGTCTTCGTCAAAGTGAGGGCAAATAAGCACGTCGTCAAACTTAACGCCTTGAGATTCGAAGAACTCCATCATCATATTGTGTGGTGCATCGAAATCTTCTTGTGGGTAGCTATCGGTACCTAAACCATCTTGGTTAGTCACCATCACTAGACGGTAACCAGCATCTTGCAAAGCAAGCAGGCTAGGAATTACTCGCGGTTCGAATTTTAGCTTGTCTAAACGGTCTACTTGAAAGTCAACTGGCGGCTCAACAATTAAGGTGCCGTCACGGTCTATAAAAAGTATTTTCTGTTGTTTACTCACTTGAACTTCCTTTTAATTTTAAATCTGGTGGCCTAGCTAAAATCAAACGCTAACCCAAAATATTGGTTTCACTTGCCAGCCCAATTAATCAACTCAAACTGGCAAATGTTATTACTGGTAAGCCTTTCATTACTGATAAAAGTTACGAATGAATCCAAGTGTCTTTTCGCACTCTTCGCGGTTACCAATACTAATACGAACACAGTCTTCAATAGGTGAATTACGCAAAATAATGCCCGTATCCCAAGCCGCTTTAAATAACTCATCGCCGTTCGGGAATTTCACCAGTAAGTAGTTACCCCAGCCATCAAAAACCGTCACTTGAGGCATACCTAATAGACCCGCCTGCAAATACGCTCGGTTAGCACTTAAATCCAGAACTTGGAACTTAGCTCGCGCGAGTCCTTGCTCTGAAAGTGCTTGAACGGCAATGTCAGCAACAGGGATTGGCACTGGATAAGGAGCAATCACTTTCAACAGTACATCGATAAGCTCTTTGTTCGCTAGCGTAAAGCCACAACGTAAGCCCGCCAAAGCAAAGGCCTTCGACAAGGTGCGCAGAATCGCTAGGTTTGGATATTGCTCAAGCAAATCAACGGTTGACGCTTCTGGACAAAAATCGATATACGCTTCATCCATCACCACAATCGCTTTGTCTTGTGTCATTTCAAGCAACTTGATGATGTCTTTGCGATCAACCAAATTACCGGTTGGGTTATTTGGGCTACAAACAAACACCACTTTTACGTTGTCGAGCTGAGCTTCGATAGCTGGAAGATCCAATTGCCATTCAGAAGTCAGAGGCACAACCTTACGCACAACACCAATCGTCTCTGCACTGATTGCGTACATACCGTAAGTGGGTGGGCAGTAAAGAATAGCGTCTTCGTTCGGCTCACAGAAAGCACGAATCAGTAATTCAATACCTTCGTCAGCACCACGCGTTGTCAGAGTTTGCTCTGATTTCACGCCTGCGTATTGAGCGTAAGCATCAATCAGCTCTTTTGGCTGACATTCGCTGTAACGGTTAAGACGAGACAAGTTCAGGTTGTACTCGTTATCAAACGGAGATTCGTTGGCGTTTAGCCATACATCACCAGTACCGCCTATGCGTCTTGCAGACAAGTAAGGTGTTAGAGCCTGAACTTGTTTTCTTGCTAACTTTTCCATGCCCTACCCTTATTTCGCTTTATTTAACTTTTCAACTCGGATAGTCACAGCGCGTTTGTGTGCATCCAAACCTTCGGCTTCCGCCATTGTTACTACTGTTGGCGCTAGGCCTTTCAACCCATCGGCTGTTAGCTCCTGCACCGTCATTCGCTTAGAGAAATCAGCCAAACCTAGGCTTGAATACGTCTTGGTATAACCGTAAGTCGGAAGAACGTGGTTTGTGCCGGATGCGTAGTCACCTGCAGATTCTGGAGACCAGTCACCAAGGAAAATTGAGCCTGCATTATCTAGCAATGGCAGCAATTCACGTGGGTTCTTGGTTTGAACGATCAAGTGCTCAGGACCGTAGAAATTCGAAATCGCAATCGCTTGAGTGATCGATTCAGCAATGATGATTAAGCTTGAAGCCAATGCTTGCTGAGCGATGTTCGCACGAGACAGTTCTTTCAGTTGCTTTTGAACCGCTTCTGTTACTTGGTCTGCAACCACTGGAGATGGAGTTACCAATACTACTTGAGAGTCAGGCCCGTGTTCCGCTTGGCTCAACAAATCCGCTGCAATGAAGTCTGCATCAGCCGTTTCATCAGCAATCACTAACACTTCAGATGGGCCAGCTGGCATATCAATAGCTGCTCCGCGGAAGTCATTACTCACTTGGCGCTTTGCTTCCGTAACGTAGGCATTACCTGGGCCGAAGATCTTATCGACTTTAGCCACACTCTCGGTACCGTAAGCCATTGCTGCAACCGCTTGACCACCACCAACGTTGTAAACTTCGTCGATCTTACAAAGCTTAGCGACATACAAGATTTCATCAGCGATTGGCGGAGGTGAACAAAGCACAACCTTACGACAACCTGCGATTTGAGCAGGAACACCTAACATAAGAACCGTTGACGGAAGTGGCGCACTGCCACCGGGAATATAAAGGCCAACAGTATTAATCGCGCGCGTCACTTGCTCACACACAACACCAGGCTGTGTCTCAACCTTAATTGGCTGCGGCTTTTGAGCTTCGTGAAACTTCGCAATGTTGCTATAAGCTTGCTCTAACGCTTGCTTCATCTCTGGTGTTAGACGAGCACACGCCTCTTCAATCTCACCCGAACTGACTCGGATAGATTCTGGAGTTACACCATCAAACTTTGCAGTCAGCTTTTTAAGCGCGGCATCGCCTTCATTTCGTACTTTTGCAATAACATCAGAAACAGTCGCTGTGATGTTTGCACCTTCAGTAATAGCTGGACGCTCTAATACCGAGTCTTGCTGTGATTCACTTAAAGATTGCCAAACAACGGTTCTCATCGTCACTACCCCATCATTTTTTCGATTGGTAATACTAGAATCGAGCTTGCACCCAACTCTTTCAGCTGTTCCATTGTTTCCCAGAACAAGTTCTCTGTACTTACTAGGTGCACGGCAACTTTGTCTTTGTCTGTAGATAGAGGAAGAACCGTTGGATCTTCAGCACCAGGCAGTAATGCTTTGATTTGCTCTAGTTGAGAGGTTGGCGCGTGAAGCATGATGTACTTCGACTCTTTCGCTTGTTGAACACCCTGCATACGAGTCAGTAGTTTTTCAATCAGTGCGGTCTTGTCTGCGTCGAAGTCGCCAACACGTTGAATCAGTGTTGCTTTCGATTGGAAGATAGCTTCTGCTTCTTTTAGGCCGTTCGCTTCAAGCGTTGCACCTGTAGAAACTAAATCAGCGATAGCGTCTGCAAGGCCAGCGCGAGGCGCGACTTCAACCGAACCTGTTAGCATACAAGTGCTGAACTCAACACCCTGCTCGTCCATGTAGGCTTTAAGTAGTTGTGGGTAGGTTGTCGCAATACGTTTGCCCGCTAAGTCTTGTGGGCCGTTGTATTCTTCGTCTTTATTAATAGCGATTGAAAGGCGGCAACCACCGAAGTCTAAACGACGTAGTGTGCGGAACTCTGAAGGCTCTTTAAGAGCAACACGATCTAGACGAACTTCTTCTAGTTCATTTTCACCGATGAAACCAAGGTCAACTACACCATCCATGATAAGACCTGGGATGTCGTCATCACGAACGAGTAACAAGTCGATTGGCATATTTAGTGAGTGAACCACTAGGCGCTCACCCATGATATTAAATTTAACACCACATTTTTTAAGTAGGTCTTGGCACTCTTTACTTAAGCGACCTTTCTTTTGAATTGCGATTCTTAGGCGTTGTGTCTGCATTGCTGTATCCCTGTGCAAATATTTGAATTTATTGATTATTTAAAAGCGCTAAAACTAAAAAACCCTCGGGGACTTTATCATCCCGAGGGTTTAAATCTAAATTCTTTTGACTTAACCTCCGGGAGTAATCTTGCTCCCGGGTATACGTAAATCTCCCCGAAAGACTAGATAGGGTGATGATGGTGATGAATGTTCATTACTAATTTACGCATACTTATCAGCTCTTAGGTTGTTTGCTGTCTTGTCTCCACACTAACTAAGCTGACATCCTTTTTCAACCATTTATTCGAACTTTTTTCACGAAACTTAAAATTAAATTAACAGGCACAAAAAAGGGAGGCAAACGCCTCCCTGATAGTTTACTGATTAACTTTCAATTTTAGCTTTTGCACGTCGCCATTTTGCAGCGAGAGAAGTAAGCCAATGCAAAACATACAGCAACAAACGTTAGAGACGCTGCGCCAAATGCGATGCCAATTGAAGATGTCATACCTAGAGTGATGAAACCAATGCACGATACGAACGCTACAGACAACGCGTATGGAAGCTGAGTCGAGACGTGGTCGATGTGGTTACAACGAGCACCAGTAGAAGACAGAATCGTCGTATCTGAGATTGGAGAACAGTGGTCACCAAATACTGCACCCGCTAGAACCGCACTTAGCATTGGAAGAATCAGTGCGATATCCGATGCTGCAGCCATATCACCCGCGATTGGTAGCATGATACCGAACGTACCCCAAGATGTACCTGTAGAGAACGCCATAACGCCCGCTAGAAGGAACAACATAACCGGTAACCAGTGGTAATCAATGCTGCCTGTTACTAGAGACGATAGGTAAGAACCCGTTTTCATGTCGCCGATAACAGAACCGATAGTCCATGCAAACACAAGAATCAGAATCGCGCCAAACATAGAGCTAGCACCGATCCACATTGTTCTTGCGATATCAGTCATAGATAGCTTTTGCTTGAATACTGTCGCTAGTGCTACTAGTAAGCCAATAACACCACCGTAAACAAGAGACTTACCTACATCCGTGTTTTCGAATGCGCCTAGAAGGTTGAATGCTTGGCCATCAGCAGCCAGCGCTTGGCCGCCTGTGTAAAGCATTGCAGCCACTGTCGCTACAATTAGCGATACGATTGGCATAACAAGATCAGAAACTGAACCGTTTTCGCTCTCTTCGATATCTAACTCTTCGTTTAGATCGTGAGCTTGCTTTTGATCGTTGTCACCTTCAAAGCCACGGCCTTGAGATGCTTCGATCTCATGCTCACGCATCTTACCAACGTCTAGACCGAACCATGCTACTGCGAACACCATTAGTAGTGCGAATACAGCGTAGAAGTTCATTGGGATAAGACGAACGTAAGCACCCAGTGCAGAATACTCTGTCACACCGTGTGTCACTAAGATGCCACCAATGATCGTGATGATGTAAGCACCCCAGCTAGAAGCAGGCATGATCACACACATAGGAGCAGCAGTTGAATCTAGGATATAAGCAAGCTTAGCGCGAGATACATAGAAGCGGTCTGTTACAGGACGAGAGATAGCACCAACCGCTAGGCTGTTAAAGTAGTCATCAACAAAGATGAATACACCTAAGAAAGCAGCAAGTAGTTTTGAACCACGTTTACTCTTAACGCGAGACTGTGCCCACTCCGCGAATGCGCGAGTACCGCCAGACAGTGTTAATAATGCCGTTGTCATTCCAAGAATAATTAGGAATGCAATGATGCTCATGTTCCAAGTGTTGATGCCACCATCTTCGATGAAAACACCAGATGCTTTAGTAAACACGTAGCTAGCTGCGTTACCTACTGAGTAATCAGCAAGTAGAATCGCACCCATGATGATACCGACACCCAAAGAAACCAATACACGGCGGGTAACAATAGCAAGGCTCAAAGCCACAAGGGGCGGAAGCAAAGATAAAGGTGATGTTGCAAAATCTATTAAATTCATGATCTTCAAAAACCAGTTTTTTATTTGGCTAGAGATCTACTGCAGACAAACTTGATACGGCTGACCAAGCTCATGTTGAACTAAGCGAAAGGGAAGTGAACACTTCACCCAACCCTACAGTAGCGCTCCATAGTTTAAAATTAAGACTATGGCAGTGTTGTACCTATTGAGCACAACCCCAGCAAATTGCTTAGATATACAATTTACTTCGGCAATTACACCTTTCATTCCCGTTCATTGGCATCACCCCAACGGAAGTTACTTTTTATAATTGCACCTCTACGTGCGATAACATTATTAACCGTGTAAACCAGAGTTTAACAACAAATTAACCAACACCTCGCATCAGGTAGCCGCAATTGTACTCATCAAGAGCAACAATGCAACATATCATTCCGAGAAAAATAGCTTTTTGTTAATGAACTAATCAATAGAAGAATAGTCTACATAAGTTGACTACTCCACCTGTCACATATCATTTTTTAAGATATTCTTAATAATTATTATAAATTCAATAGAAATACTGCTCTGAATTTTCAACTATTCATCTCACTTTTATATTTAAATATGTAATAGAAGAAATACTATTTGTTTTATTCCTAGGCTCTGTTTATTATTAGGAAGATTATTTAGTTTACCTTGATGGAAAATATCATGTCTGAATTAACAAAAACTCTATTAAATATCCGCAGCCTTCGTGCGTTCTCACGTGAATTAACTCTTGAGCAACTTGAAGAAGCGCTAGACAAGCTGACTATTGTTGTACAAGAGCGTCAAGAGTCTGAAGCTGAAGAGCGTGCTGCTAAAGCAGAGCAAGAAGCTAAGCTTTCTGCTATTGCTGAACAAATTGCAAAAGACGGAATTGATGTTGCCGATCTTATTGCTGCACTTTCTGGTGAAGCAAAATCTAAAACAACAAAAGCTAAACGCGCTCCTCGCCCAGCGAAATACAAATACGTAGACGCAAACGGCGACGAGAAGACTTGGACAGGTCAAGGCCGTACGCCTTCAGCTATCCAAGAACAGCTAGATGCTGGTAAATCTCTAGAAGAGTTTGCTATCTAAACATTTAGTTTACTTAGTGAGTAATCAATTACACGCTAAGCGATAGAATTAATATTTAAGTCGACCAAAGTATTATTTACGACTTCAATATATTCAGAAACAAAAAAGGCTCCTTTCGGAGCCTTTTTTATATTTGTACTATCAGTATTAGAAACCAACTGATACTGATAGTACTACTGATTAAAGAAAGTAACTTATCTTTCCCAGTACGCTTCTTCTAGGCTATCTTCTCTTTCAGGAAGGCCACGAGATAAACGTGGAGAGTGTTGAACCAACACTTCATAGCTAGCACGGTTAGAATATTTACAAACTTGTGAGAACGAAGAGTACGTCAAGAATGAATGTTGGTGTTTACTTGAGTTTGGCACGTTTTCTTTGTGGTACTTATTAGCAGCCATATCATGTAATAAAGCTGATAACGCAGCATCACCTGCACCATTGGTATTTTTGATCTTTTCTGGTCCACCCATGTATGGCGCAATGTGCGAATACACTTTAGTTGGGTTTTCACATAAATCTTTATGCGCAGGACGGCTAAATTCAAAACGGTTGAATTCCGCAATTGAACCTGGAAGTAAAGGCAGTGACGTTTCACGCTTAGCTGCATCTTCTGTATAACCAGCCATAAATAGGCCAACAGGTCCCGCAGTACATAGAACAAGGTCTACCCAGTCTAGCGCTTTATCTGATGCAGCCAGTGGATCGCTTTCACCCGTTAACGCTTCAGCTTCGTCTTCATTCATTGCAACAACCGTTACGTGTTGCTCAAGGAAATCTTTCCAGAATTCTGGATCATCTTGAATAACGAACTTAGTACCTAGTGTAAGAACGACTGGCACATCGTATTTCTTCGCGTATTCGATCGCTTTCATTGTTGCTTCAGGCATCGGGTCGCCTGGCTTACAGCGAACTAAATAAGCCGTTAAAACTAAAGCAGAAGCACTTTTGAAGATTTTTTCAGGAATGCTTTCTGGTTTTAATTGGTTCATTTGTCCTTCGCTAATTGCGAAAGTACGTTCACCGTCTTCTGTAATTAATGCAAAGCAGCGACCAATTGCGCCATCTACCCCTTGTAAATGGTTCAGATCCATTCTGCTTGATGTATTACATAAATAGCGATAACCGTAACTACCAATCTTAATATCTTGGCTCATTACACCTAACAGTGTAGAACGGTCATCCGCTAGCACTGAATAGTTGTGTAATGTGTTACCAATTGTGCCACCAGCGTATTCATTGGTAATCAGGCACTGCTCTTTTAATTCTTGATACAAAGATTCAGCGGCTGCGTCGCCAATAACCAGTGAATGTCCCTTGCTCAAACCATACTTCTCAATAAGTTCAGAACTCACCTTTGCTTCAATATCCACCAATGTTTGGTCAATACCGATAATATGAGTGCGTGACATTCTTTTACTGCTTTGAGCTTGGCTCACTAGAGGATCACGAGCGTGAACCGGAAAGTAGTGCTTTGATTTACGTTGTCCAGGGAATTTCATAGGGCTAGTCTAAGTCAAGGGGAAATAGGTGGCGGATTCTACCGCGCTATATTTAACGCGGCAATCTTTCAAACTATAGCAAACGTTTGCTGAAGGTTTTTTTTATTCGCCTTCCATAAAGCTTAAATCAGGCAGCATGCCCAAATGCTCTGCGTAACGTTTTTGATTAAACTCCGCGCCGTTTTTCATAACGTCAAATACTTCAATTGCCAGTGCACATGCCATAGCCGCAATTGCTTCTTCACGTGGAGTGCCTGTCATCATTAAACGCATCAACGTCTCTTTCACTTTCACTGGTTCGCCATCTTCAAGCTGGTTCTCGATGATCTCAATCAGCTCTTCTTCTTGCATGAATTCATTTTGTTCAGACATTTTTTTATCTCAGGTCTTGGATTTCGAGCGACTATGCCACATATACTTCTGACATCCTAGCGACTCACCTCGCTCTCATGCGATTCTCTAACAAAGTCAGCGCACTATTTGTGCAAATGAAACTGTGATTCCGGTCTCGGATCTGTCACGGCGTTTCTCTTTCTGTTAGAATCTGCGACCAAGTAATAGTAACGGTGTTTAGACATGTCAGATATCAGCTCTGGAAACAGCGAAAAGAAAGTAATTGTCGGTATGTCCGGCGGTGTAGATTCGTCAGTATCGGCGTATCTTCTTCAGCAACAAGGCTATCAGGTAGAAGGCCTTTTCATGAAAAACTGGGAAGAAGACGATAACGAAGAATACTGCACGGCAGCTGAAGATCTTGCTGATGCTCAAGCGGTATGTGACAAACTAGGTATCCACCTTCACACTATCAACTTTGCTGCAGAATACTGGGACAACGTATTCGAATACTTCCTTGAAGAGTACAAAGCAGGTCGTACACCTAACCCAGATATTCTTTGTAACAAAGAAATCAAATTTAAAGCATTCTTAGAGTTTGCGGATGAAGTGCTAGACGCAGACTACATTGCGATGGGTCACTACGTTCGTCGTACTTTCCCAACTCAAGAAGAGCTTGATGCTGGCGTAAAACCAGAAATGCTACGCGGTCTAGACAGCAACAAAGACCAAAGTTATTTCCTATACACGCTAAGCTCAGATCAAGTGGCACGCAGCCTATTCCCTGTCGGTGAATTAGAGAAGCCAGAAGTGCGACGTATTGCTGAAGAGCAAGACTTGATCACAGCTAAGAAGAAAGATTCAACAGGCATCTGCTTTATCGGTGAGCGCAAGTTCACTGAGTTCCTAGGCAAATACCTACCAGCACAACCGGGTAACATCGAAACACCTGAAGGCCAAGTGATTGGTCAACACCAAGGTTTGATGTACCACACGCTAGGTCAGCGTAAAGGCCTTCATATTGGCGGCACTAAAGGTGGTGGCGGTAACGAAGAACCATGGTTTGTTGGTGAAAAAGACCTTAAGCGTAATGTACTTATCGCAGTACAAGGTAAAGACCACCCTCTTCTGAAATCAGAAGGCTTGATCGCATCTCAACTTCATTGGGTAAATCGCACACCAATTACTGAAGTTATGACATGCACGGTAAAAACACGTTACCGTCAAACAGATATTCCTTGTACAATCATCCCAATTGATGATGAGAACATTAAGGTTATTTTTGATGAGCCACAAATCGCAGTGACCCCAGGTCAATCTGCAGTGTTTTACCAAGGCGAAGTATGTCTTGGTGGTGGTATCATCGAAAAGCGCATCTAATCAATCAAACGACAAACGATAGAAGACAACTAGGAGTTACTACGTGGCTAATACACTTTATGACCGTACTATTGCTTTCGCCGGAATTTGCCAAGCTGTGGCTTTGGTTCAACAAGTAGCGAAAGACGGCCATTGTGATAAAGATGCCTTTGAAGCTTCACTCAATGCCATTTTAAATACCAACCCAGCGAACACTGTGGGTGTATTTGGCCGTGAGGCAAACCTGAAGCTAGGCCTTGAATGCTTAGTAAAAGGTATCGACAGTACTCCTGCTGGTAGCGACATTACTCGCTACATCATCAGCTTGATGGCGCTTGAACGTAAACTATCTGCTCGCAATGACTCTATGTCACAGCTTGGCGATCGTATTCAAACTGCAGAGCGTCAAACTGAGCACTTCGATCTGTTTGACGAGCAAATGATCAGCAACCTTGCGAGCATCTACTTAGATGTTGTGAGCCCTATAGGCCCGCGTATTCAGGTTTCTGGTACGCCAGCTGTACTTCAACAGACGTCGAGCCAGCATAAGGTTCGTGCTCTGCTGCTATCAGGAATTCGAAGCGCTGTGTTATGGCGTCAAGTTGGCGGTAAACGTCGCCACCTTATCTTCGGTCGCAAGAAGATGATAGAGCAAGCTCAAATCCTGCTAGCTCGCATGTAATTTATTAGCTCGCGCCTCGTCGCGAGCTTGTTTTTTGTACCAACACAATTCTCACGCAAACGATTGCGCAATATGCGTGACAATTGAGATTGTTACTGGTATAAACCTCTCAAAATTTTGAAAACTCAATTCAGGAGAACACCATGGAACTGTCAGCATTGACTGCTGTTTCACCAGTAGACGGCCGTTACGGAAGCAAGACTGTTGCATTACGCAGCATCTTTAGTGAGTTTGGCCTACTAAAGTACCGCTCTATCGTTGAAGTTCGTTGGTTACAAAAGCTTGCAGCTACAGATGCAATCAAAGAAGTGCCAGCGTTTAGTGCAGAAGCTAACCAGTTTCTTGATGAACTAGCTGCTAACTTCAGTGAAGAAGATGCTCTACGTATCAAAGAGATCGAGCGCACGACTAACCACGACGTTAAAGCGGTTGAGTACTTCTTGAAAGAGAAAGTTGCTGGCGTTCCTGAACTTCACGCTGTAAACGAATTTATTCACTTTGCATGTACTTCTGAAGACATCAACAACACCTCTCACGCGCTTATGCTTAAAGAAGCTCGTGATACAGTGATTCTTCCAGAAATCCGTAACGTAATTGATGCTATCAAAGCACTTGCGAACGAGTACCGTGATATTCCATTACTGTCTCGTACACACGGTCAGCCAGCTTCTCCTTCTACAATGGGTAAAGAGATGGCTAACGTTGCGTACCGTATGGAACGTCAATACAAGCAAATCGAAAACGTTGAGATCCTAGCGAAAATCAACGGTGCTGTAGGTAACTACAACGCACACCTTTCTGCATACCCAGAAGTTGAATGGCACCAGTTCAGCGAAGAGTTCATCACTGAATCTCTTGGCGTAACTTGGAACCCGTACACAACTCAAATCGAACCTCACGATTACATCGCTGAGCTGTTTGATGCTGTTGCTCGTTTCAACACAATCCTTCTGGACTTCGACCGTGACGTTTGGGGCTACATCGCTCTTGGTCACTTCAAGCAGAAGACTATTGCTGGCGAAATCGGCTCTTCTACAATGCCGCATAAAGTTAACCCAATTGACTTCGAAAACTCTGAAGGCAACCTTGGTCTAGCGAACGCAGTATTTAGCCACCTAGCACAAAAACTTCCAGTTTCTCGCTGGCAGCGTGACCTTACTGACTCTACGGTTCTTCGTAACCTAGGTGTTGGTGTTGGCTACGCAATCATTGCATACACTTCTACTCTGAAAGGTATTAGCAAGCTTGAAGTTAACCGTGCTGCGCTACTTGCTGAGCTAGACAAAAACTGGGAAGTATTGGCTGAACCAGTACAAACAGTAATGCGTCGTTACGGCATCGAGAAGCCATACGAGAAGCTAAAAGAGCTAACTCGTGGTAAACGTGTAGATGGCGAAGGCATGCGTGCATTCATCGATGGTCTTGAAATCCCTGCAGACGAGAAAGTACGTCTAAAAGAGATGACGCCAGCGAACTACATCGGTCAAGCAATCGAGCTAACTGACAAGCTGTAAAATTCGAAGTTCGAATCACAGAATAGACTAAGGCTTCCCATGTGGAAGCCTTTTTGTTGAGCGGAACAAAGTGTATTGAGCACAAGAGTCGTTAGCAAAATAATACAAAGCCATCCCGCCTAATTGCCCTGCTCATATCAGTCCGTGCGATATCAATCAATGAATATCGTAACGCTTCATCACCAGTAACCCTCTATCACCAGACACATATCCCTCGGACACATAACTCCCAGAGACTTACTCTCTTGAATGACAAGATCAAAAAAGGCCTCCCGAAGGAAGCCTTTCAAATATATCTAGTCGATTAGCGACTGAAGAATACGCCGCGATTACATGTTACGTAAAGACGCAATACGCTTGTCTAGCGGTGGGTGGCTCATTAGAAGCTCTGTTAGAGACTTCTTACCGTTGATACCAAATGCCATCATAGAACCTTCTAGTTGTGGCTCATGGCTCACCTTTAGGCGCTCTAGCGCTGCAATCATCTTCTCTTTACCTACTAAGTTCGCTGCACCTGCATCGGCATGGAATTCACGATGACGGCTGTACCACATCGTAATGAAGCTTGCTAAGAAACCAAATACCAATTCCAACACCATAGACACACCGAAGTACACCATCATGTTGCTGCCACCCTCTTCTTCGTTGTCATTCGACGCAACAATGTTGGCGATGAAACGAGATAGGAAGATAACGAACGTGTTCACTACACCTTGCATTAACGTCATGGTCACCATATCACCGTTCGCGATGTGGCTCACTTCATGCGCTAATACTGCTTCAGCTTCATCACGCGTCATGTTGTGCAGCAGGCCTGTTGATACTGCGACCAATGAATCGTCACGCTTAGCACCTGTCGCGAATGCGTTGATGTCAGGCGAGTCGTAGATCGCCACTGTTGGCATACCAATACCAACTTGTTGAGATTGACGGCTTACCGTCTCCATCAACCAATGTTCTGTTTCGTTACGTGGGCTTTCAATGACCATGCCGCCTACTGAGCGTAGCGCCATTTTCTTTGACATCATTAATGAGATGAATGAGCCGCCAAAACCAAACACCGCAGCCATTAACAACAAGCCTGAAAGGCTTCCTGGTTGCATACCTGTGACTGCATATACAATATTAAGAACAACACTTAGTACCAATACAACCGCAAGGTTGGTTGCAAGGAACAACATTACTCGCTTCATTACTTATCTCCGCATGAAAGCTGTTTTTATAAAACTTATTGTTATAGACAAGGCAGACAGCAATAGATTCCAACCTTGAAGACTTATACTTACTTATACATATAGTCTTAGATTAAGAAAACAAGGTTAAGCATTAAATTGCAACATTTGATTACGAGATTGTAGATGAGTTAATCACGGTCTATTAGACCTAAGTCGTATGGTGTCGATATAACAATCCGTTTACAGTGACCTCAGATGATTTATTGGCTAGTCCATGTACAAAAAGGGAAGGATCATGGTTGAAGGTACTAACACTCAAATGGCTATCGATTTACTGTGCTGTCACCTAGGGATTACTGAAGAAGAAGCGAAAAAGCAGGTTGGAATCCTAACACCGCAAACGGCACAGACAAAAATCACAGAAACTCAGCAAGCTTTAATGGGACTGACTAAAGAACATTAGTTCTAAGCTTGTTTATTAAAAGACCGGTTGTTTATCAACTCAAGGTCTAAAGGCTTAAAATAGCAAAAGGGCTGCAATCGCAGCCCTTTTCTTATTTAGTACATAACGTGGTAATTAAAGCGCAAGCAAAGGCTGCACATCAATGTACTTACCAATGTTTTTAGACTTCGCTTTTGGGACGTAAGGGATTTCACCTAACTTAGGTGCACCTAACTTATCTTCAAGCATCGCAATAATATCTGCGTAGTGCTCAGTACCTGGATTGATACGGTTTGCGACCCAACCTACTAGGTTTAGGCCATCAGCACGAATCGCTTCTGCCGTTAATAGAGCGTGGCTCAAACAACCAAGTTTAATACCCACAGTCAGTACCACTGGCAGTTGCTCTTTTTTAACCCAGCTAGAAAGATATTCATCGTCTGAAACCGGGACTCGCCAACCACCAGCACCTTCAACTAACACGATGTCAGAGTTTTTC
>NZ_JBFRNU010000010.1:0-24946 GCF_041471145.1 Vibrio sp. 10N.261.54.A5
CGATGAACCATAAAAAAGCGGCCCTAGGCCGCTTTTTTATTATGTGATTTTTACTGAAGCATTCCGAATCAAGATTCAGCTTCTTCCTCTTCATCCGCATCTGGCTTACGCGTATAAAAGCGTGCGAAAAACAGACCAATCTCAAACAGAATACACATTGGAATCGCCAACAGTGTTTGCGAGATCATATCTGGTGGTGTCAGCATCATACCGATGATGAAAGCACCCACCACAATGTAAGGACGCTTTTCAGACAGAGATTGAGGCGTTGTTGCCCCCGTCCAACACAACAAGATAATCGCAACAGGCACTTCAAAGGCAATACCAAAAGCAAAGAACAGCGCGAGTACAAAATCAAGATAGCTTGAGATGTCGGTTGCGAACTCTACTCCCCCTAATGATATGGCCGTAAAAAAGCCAAATACCAACGGGAATACAATAAAGTAAGCGAACGCCACACCACAGTAAAACAGCAATGAACTTGAAGCCAATAGCGGCATGATCAAGCGTTTTTCATGCTTGTATAAACCCGGAGCAACAAAAGCCCACACCTGATACAAAATAAACGGAACCGCGAGGAATATAGACGCGATCAAGGTTAATTTCAGCGGTGTGAAAAATGGCGAGGCAACATCGGTTGCGATCATCGTCGCCCCTTCCGGTAGACGATCTACCAAAGGTGCTGATACGAATTCATAAATATCATTAGCAAAATAAATTAGCCCGACAAATATCACTAGCACCGCGACAATCGCACGTAGTAGGCGATTACGTAGTTCTAGAAGGTGGCTAATTAAAGGCTGTGTCTGCTCAGTCGAAGACATGTCAAACCTCTTAAACAGGAAGATCGAAAAGGAGCCGCGCGTGTATCTATCCAGTTGAATTGGTATCCACTTGAATAGTTATTTACTTGAATAGATATCTATTTAAACATCTAGCGAATCAAGTATCCGGCGACTCCTCCTTGCGAGACTATTCGGCTTTCTTATCTGACGGTGCTGAAGCTTCGCTGTTGACCTGAATGGTTTCAGATTCCACAGTTTCCATGACACTAGGTTTAGTCTCACTTGGCTTATCAGACTCAGGCTTAGCATACGGACGTTGAACCTCAGCAGCGGCCTGCTTGAGTTCATCGACTGACGCTTTAAGGTCTGGAGATAAATCTTCCATACCCATTTTTTCCGCCTTGCGTAGGTTTTCTTGCAGCTCTTGCACCTTAAGCTCATGAGAAAGTTCATCTTTCACACTGTTTGCCATGCTTTTCGCTTGTCCAACAAACTTGGAAATACTGCGAATCGCCACGGGCAAACGCTCAGGCCCTAAAACCACTAACCCAACGACAGATATTAATACCAGTTCCCAAAAACCGATATCAAACACGATTTACGCCTGCTCTTTGTCTTTCTTTGTTTCAGCAGTTGTTTCAGCGTGAGCTTCTGTCTTCTGCTGTTCAATATTCTTTGGTTCGAAGTCTGCATCTTTCTTATCTGCAGGCTTGTCTTCATCGCTCATCGCTTTTTTGAAGCCTTTAACCGCTGAACCTAAGTCACCACCCATACCGCGCAGTTTCTTTGTTCCGAATAGCAAAATTACAATTACAGCAATGATTAGAAGTTGCCAAATACTGATACCACCCATTGTCATTGTCCTCGGGTCTGTCTACACATAAAAATATTAAGAGAGTCTACTGTCTAACGACGGTAAGCTCGCCAACTAAGCAACCAAAATGTGACACCTGCGATGCCACAGCCCATAGATAGCTGCTCATAAGGGCTTGAAACTAATATTGCGGAGCATACGACTAAAGTGGCTCCAACGCCAAACAAAAACTTTCCAGTTGCTTGCTGACGCTTACTATCTCGGTAACCTTGATAAAGCTGATCCATTCTGTGGTTCATCGCTTTACCTTGGCGCAAGCTGTCATAAAGTAGCTCTGGCAGCTCTGGCAGTTTTTCTGCCCAGAATGGCGCACGCTCTTTTACTGCGTTGATCACAGCTTGCGGCCCCACCTGATTCATCATCCAGGTTTCAAGGAAAGGCTTCGCCGTTGCCCACAAATCAAGTTGCGGATACAGCTGACGGCCTAGGCCTTCGACATACAACAAGGTCTTTTGCAGAAGCACCAACTGAGGTTGAACCTCCATGTTGAAACGTCTTGCTGTATTAAATAAGTTTAGCAACACATGGCCAAATGAGATCTCGCCAAGTGGTTTTGCAAAGATTGGCTCACACACCATACGGATCGCGAACTCAAAATCATTGACGTTAGTGTCGTGTGGCACCCACCCCGAATCAACGTGTAGCTCAGCAACTTTACGGTAATCTCGATTGAAGAAAGCCAACAAGTTCTCTGCTAAATAGCGCTTATCTTCGCTATTGAGCGTACCAACAATGCCACAATCCAAACCAATCCACTGAGGGTTATCTGGATTCTCTGGGTTAACAAATACGTTGCCCGGGTGCATGTCTGCATGGAAAAAGCTATCTCGGAATACTTGGGTGAAGAATACCGTCACACCGCGTTCCGCGAGCAATTTCATGTTGGTGCCGTTGGCTTCTAGCGTCTCAATATCGGAGACTTGAATACCATAGATTCGCTCTGACACCATCAGGGTTTCGCTGCTTAGATCAGGGATAACCTCTGGAACATACAGCTCTTCACTGCCTTCAAAATTACGTCGCAGTTGAATGGCATTGGCCGCCTCACGGCGCAGGTCGAGTTCATCAAGTAACGTTTTCTCGTACTCGTGAACCACTTCAACCGGTTTCAAACGACGTGCTTCAGGAAGCGACTTAGCGACTATACGCGCCATTCGGTGCATCAGTTTTAGATCTGCGTCAATCACCGGGCGAATATCAGGTCGAATGACCTTCAGAACAATCTCACGACCGCTCTCTTTAAGCTTTGCGGTATGCACCTGAGCGATAGAAGCAGAAGCCAGTGGCTCGATATCAAAGTCGGTAAACCAGTTGTCTAAACTGCCACCCAACGCCTTTTCCATATCTTGCTTCGCCAGTTGACCATCAAACGGCGCAACTTGGTCTTGCAACAACGCCAACTGATCGGCGATATGAGGAGGGAACAGATCACGACGTGTCGACATCATCTGTCCAAACTTGATCCACACTGGACCAAGTTCTTGCAGCGCAAGGCGCAAGCGATGACCCAACTCTTTATCTTGATGCTTGTTCTTAAGCCAAAACAGTGACTTTCGCGCCAACAAAGGAGCTTTAGTCAATTGGTGTTCCGGCATCAATTCATCAAGGCCATATTCCAACTGTACCTTGATAATATGATAAAGACGTTTCAGTTCTGCTGGGGTCATGCTTTCTCCAACAGAGCGTTCAACTTAGCTTCAAGACGAGCAGCAGAGCTTTTTACGTCATCAACTTGGTCGCAAAAATGCGCGACTTCTAACGGTGCTGGTGCGATCTTCCACTCTTCAGTCAGAACTTGAGCAACATGGTTTTGATGCTTAGTCGCCTGTTTTGCTACAAAGCCACCGACGTTTTTAACGCCTTGCACCAAGGTATGCGCAACCACATCACCCGTCACACGCGATAACCACTCTTCCAAATCAGGCTTGCAGTCTGTCATCAGTTGAGCAAATTTCTGAGCCAGTTGAATATCACCCTCTAAGATCAACTTATCTTGCTTGATCAGCTTGGTGATGTTCGATTGCTCACGCAGTTCAGGCAGTACCGATAGGTTCAAAGATAGGTAGCAATCAGGCTGCCCTTCGTATTCCGACAACACATCGATCTGTTGGCTGAAAACGAAAGTGAGTGTTTTATTCAACTCTTTCAAATTAACTTGAATGATCTGCCCCTTTAAACGAGACAAACGACGAACCAAGGCTGGATCATCGTTCACAAAAGTATTTAAAGAGGTTTCAATAACCGCGGTTACCAATGGATCAAATGGCATGACTGTCCTTACCTTTGAAAACGGATAAGCCTTAACCTATCCGTTCTGTCTTTATTCTTATTTTTAGCACGCCCTACGAGCCTGCTACCAAGTTCGACTAGAACTTGTAACCACGGTGCAGCGCAACAATGCCGCCCGTTAGGTTGAAGTATTTCGTATTTTCAAAACCCGCTTCTTGCATCATGCCTTCCAAGGTTTCTTGGTTAGGGTGCATGCGGATTGATTCTGCAAGGTAACGATAGCTGTCTGCGTCGTTGGCAATCAGCTCACCCATTTTTGGCAACAGGTGGAAAGAGTAGGCATCGTAAACCTTTGATAGAGGCTCAAGTACTGGCTTAGAAAACTCAAGAACCAACAGACGACCGCCCGGCTTCAGCACACGGTACATTGAACGCAGCGCTTGGTCTTTATCGGTAACATTACGCAGACAGAAGCTGATGGTAATGCAATCGAAGTAGTTATCTGGGAAAGGCAGCTCTTCAGCATTGGCTTGAACGTAATGTACGTTGCCAACAATACCGCTGTCACGCAGCTTATCGCGGCCAACATTCAGCATTGAGTTGTTGATATCAGCAAGAACCACATGGCCTTTTTCACCAACGATACGCGAGAATTTCGCAGTCAGGTCGCCAGTACCACCACCAAGATCTAGGATACGTTGACCAGGGCGAACGCCACTGCAATCAATTGTGAATCGCTTCCACAAGCGGTGAACACCACCCGACATTAAGTCATTCATGATGTCGTATTTAGCGGCTACAGAGTGAAATACCTCTGCTACTTTCGCGACTTTTTCGTCTTTTGCGACTGTTTCGAAACCAAAGTGTGTGGTTTCTGACTCTACTGCTGAATTTGTCTGCACGCTTGTGTCCATAATGCTGTTATCTACCATGGTAAGTTCTCATCGACAGCGCTCTTTGTGTTTAGAGGCGCTGCGGCCGATTAGTTTACTTTATCCTCAGCAGGTTGTCTTTCTACTAAGGAGGCATTTTCTGAAAAAGCCTCATTTTGCGCCATTTCAGCCAAACCAATCGAGATCGGTTTCTTCACTTCAACACCCAATTGCTTGAAGCTTTCGGCCTGACGAATCACGTTGCCTCGCCCTGTGACTAGCTTATTCATCGCCCCTTGATAACTTTGGTTTGCTCTATCAAGTGAGCTGCCAAGGCCTTCCATATCATCAACAAACAGGCGCAGCTTGTCGTAAAGCTTGCTCGCACGTTCTGCGATAACCTGTGCGTTCTGGTTCTGTCTTTCATTACGCCACAGGTTATCAATGGTACGCAGTGCCACCAGCAAGGTCGTTGGGCTGACCAAGATGATATTTTGCTCCATCGCG
Organism: Vibrio sp. 10N.261.54.A5; assembly: GCF_041471145.1. Classification (NCBI taxonomy): domain Bacteria; kingdom Pseudomonadati; phylum Pseudomonadota; class Gammaproteobacteria; order Vibrionales; family Vibrionaceae; genus Vibrio; species Vibrio sp. 10N.261.54.A5. The sequence goes on from NZ_JBFRNU010000010.1 coordinate 5,268, forward strand.
TCTTTCACCAAGCTAGGGTCGGCTTGAATAGCGACTTGGAATGCTGGCTCAACCGGGATAAACATCAACACGTAATCCAGACTCTGTATGCCTTTGAGCTGATGATAATCTTTCTGGCTCAAGCCTTTGATGTGCGCTCGCAGTGACACCAAGTGATCGCGCAATGCAGCATCGCGTTGCTGATCGGTTTCGGCATTGAAGTAGCGTTCAAATGCCACCAACGCCATTTTGGAATCGACCACCACTTGCTTATCTTGTGGCAGATGCACAATCACATCCGGTTGATAACGCTTGCCCGCATCGTTTTGCAGGTTCACTTGCGTTTGGTATTCGTGGCCTTCGCGCAGTCCTGATTCAGCAAGCACGCGAGCCAGCACCACCTCGCCCCAGTTACCTTGTTGTTTGTTGTCACCCTTTAGCGCTTGAGTCAGGTTCACCGCTTCACGCGTCATACTCTCATTAAGACGCTGCAGGTTTTTAAGCTCATGCACCAAAGTATGACGCTCTTTGGCTTCTTGGCTGAAGCTGTCGTTCACTTGTTTCTTAAAGCCTTCCAACTGCTCTCTTAGTGGAGACAACAAACCTTCTAGGCTCTGCTTATTCTGCTGATCGACCTTGGCGGTTTTGGTTTCAAACAGTTGGTTCGCTAACAATTCAAACTGCTGCTTAAGTCGTGATTCAGCTTGCTCTAGCAACTGCAGCTTTTCGCTATTGGCGAGGTTTTCTTGGTCATGCCTTGCTTCTTGCTCGCGCAGCTCGGCTTCTAATTCAGACTTATGATCTTTAAGCACATTGATCTCATCAGCGTACTGCTGGCGCTCTTGCTTTACCGCCTCAAAGTAGCGCAGTTTTTCCATTGCAGCCATCACCTTACCGTGCGCCTGCTTGAGCTCGAATGCCGCTTTGTCTCGGTCATCATCTAACTCATCGAGCTCTTGTTGCGCCTCTACGAGTGATGATTTGAGCTGAGCTTGCTGAGATTCATGCAACAAACGATCGGACTCTAGCTGCTGCTCGAGCAATCGCTGCTGAAAAGAGAGCTTCTGTTTAATCCACCAACCCACGACACCGCCGCTGACGAGCGCGCCAGAAATTGCAGCAATAAGCGTTGCCTGATGTTCGATAATCCATTGCATGATAATGATTTAGCCTAATTGGAAATAACTCATTAAATGGTATTTTGATACTGGATAAATGTCCAGTTTGCCGTATTAAAATTCGACAGATAGACTAGGCGCTCCGTATTCTGTCCCATCAAATTAGAATGAGTTGCCATGAACGAACGTCGTGCCTTGGGCTTTGGCCTTTCCGCAGTACTGCTGTGGTCAACGGTCGCTACTGCTTTTAAGCTGACCCTTGCTGAGTTTTCACCTATTCAAATGCTGACTATCGCTAGCATTGTGTCGTCGATTGCACTGATCGCAGTCTGCGCTTTTCAAGGCAAGCTTTCTCAGCTGAGTACAACGTTCCTTTCAAACCCTTGGTATTACCTGCTGCTCGGCTTGGTTAACCCATTGGCCTATTACCTGATTCTATTCAAAGCCTACGACCTGCTGCCCGCTTCTCAAGCTCAAGCCATCAACTACAGCTGGGCTATCACGCTAACCTTAATGGCGGCGGTTTTTCTGGGGCAAAAGATTCGCAAGCAAGATTGGATTGCTTGTACCTTCAGCTATGCGGGTGTGGTAGTTATTGCGACCAAAGGCGATGTGTTAGGCATGCAGTTCGATAGCCCACTCGGTGTGGCACTGGCGCTGCTTTCTACTCTACTTTGGGCAGGATATTGGATTCTCAACACCAAAAACAAGGCTGACCCAGTGGTTGGCGTATTGCTTGGTTTCTTAGTAGCATTACCATTCGCGATCGGTTTAACCCTTTACGAAGGTGAGAGCTTTAGCCAAATTACGACGAAGGGTTGGATGGCGGTGACTTACGTAGGCCTGTTTGAGATGGGCATTACCTTTGTCTTATGGCTATCAGCACTGAAGCTGACCAACAACACAGCGCGTATCAGCAATCTGATTTTTGCGTCACCGTTTATCTCGTTGATGCTACTTTCGACCATCATTGGTGAAGATATTCACCCAGCGACCCTGTTTGGCTTGGTACTTATCATTGCCGGCCTTGTTATCCAGCAGATCAAATGGGGAAAGAAGAAAAACAACCTCAGCCCTGAAAGTTAATGCCCAGAAAGATTAGGATTATCGCACTACGCGACTTCCCGAATTATCAACGATAACAAGCTTTGAATACAAAAATGGCGAGTCCTATGACTCGCCATTTTTATGTAATTTAAAATCTAATGGATAGGCTCAAAGCTTAAACCCACTGACCTGCTGCAAAGCCAGAACTCCAACACCATTGGAAATTATAGCCGCCTAACCAACCGGTTACGTCCATCACTTCACCAATGAAATAGAGGCCAGACACGCTCTTACATTCCATGGTTTTTGAAGATAGGTGATTGGTGTCCACGCCACCTAGAGTTACTTCGGCAGTACGGTAACCTTCGGTGCCGTTTGGCGCGATTTTCCAGTTCTCTAAATGCTCTACAATGTCATTCAGCTGTTTTTCATTGAACTGCTTGAGCGGCTTGTCTTCCAGCTCTTTGCGGTCAATCAACACTTCAACAAAACGCTTCGGCAGTGCTTTCGCCAAGGTGTTTTTCAGGCTCTGATTTGGGTGCTTCTCGCGAGAGTTAGCCAGCAGTTCAGCTACATCGACTTCTGGTACTAGATTAATCGAAACCGACTGACCCGCCTTCCAGAAAGAAGAGATTTGCAGTACCGAAGGACCCGATAGGCCGCGGTGGGTAAACAGCAACGCTTCTTTGAACAAGGTTCCGTCTTGCGCGGTGATCTCGGCAGGAATTGCGATACCAGAAAGCTCTGCGAAAGCTTCTTTATCTTCTTTATGTAGAGTGAATGGCACTAAGCCTGCGGTAGTTGGTATCACAGACAAACCAAATTGCTCGGCAATCTTATAGCCAAATGGCGTTGCGCCCAGCTTAGGCATCGACAAACCACCTGTCGCCACAACCAGTGAGTCACACTCAACTTCGTCGGTATTGAGGTGCATCTTGAAGCCAGCGTCTGTTCTTTCGATGGAGTGAACATCACAACGGTAGCGTTGTTCGACTTTCGCCTGCTTACACTCGTCAAGCAGCATGCTCACGATATCTTTTGCTATGTGGTCATTCACACAGAACAACTGGCCGTGATCACGCTCTTCGAACTCAATACCGTACTTGCTCACCATCGAGATAAAATCCCAGTTGGTGTATTGAGATAAAGCTGACTTCACGAAGTGAGGGTTGTTACACAGGAAGTTGTTGGCTGAAACATCATAGTTAGTGAAGTTACAACGACCGCCACCTGAGATTAAAATTTTTCTGCCTGGTTTCTTTGCATGATCAACCACCAGCACTCGTCGGCCACGTTTACCAGCTTCCGCAGCACACATTAAGCCTGCGGCGCCCGCACCAATTACGATTACATCAAATTTTTCACTCATGTGGTTCTGCTTTTCTTCACTTTTGCAGCCCGAGTACACCCTGTTCTCGAAATGCCATCAATAAAAAAGGATGTGCATAAACAGCACATCCTTACTAATTGCTCGCTATTCTAGCGGCAATTTTAAACTTTGCAATTGATGTTCAATTGTACAATTTGCAGACAGCAGCAAAACCACTACTTGGCTTAGCGAACCAACAACCGAAGCTTTACACCAAAACCTAAACTCTACTTCACACGTACTAAATAACTTAGACGATGAAAGAAGACAGCAAGGTTACACCCAGCAGAGCGGAAGAAAGTATAAACAACTGTCTTACGCGATCACACTTCGACATAAACACTTCGTCGTGATGATGGTGGTACTCTTTGCTTTTGATGTAACTAAACAAGCGAACCTGCTTGGTCATATTGCCATGAGTTGTGAAGAATCCACCTCCGTCTACTTGTTGATAAAGTAGAGGATGTGCTTCTCGCATTATATAAATGAGTGTTCTTAGCGCAGTAAAATATCGCGCCCAGTTCACGCAAGTCACAACCATTAGTGCAAATAGAATAGTGTCGCCGCTGATCATCCTTTCCTCCCTACATCTTCATAAGAAAACTCAAAAGAAAAAGATAATCAGTGTCTTTCCCGTACTACCTAAACGGCAGGAGCTTCCATAATTGAAGATGAACCATCTTTTGCCAATTGCGCTAGGTCTTTATCAATAAAGAACAGTGCTTTACCGTCTTCACCAACAAGCTCTAGCTTATCCAATACACCTTTAAACAACTTCTCTTCTTCGTGTTGCTCTGCAACGTACCATTGCAGGAAGTTAAAGGTTGAGTAATCTTGTGTGCTGAAAGCAACGTGAGCCAGTTTGTTGATCTTTTGAGTAATCATTTGCTCATGTTCATAAGTTTCACGGAACACAGCACCAAGGCTATCAAATTCATGTTTTGGCGCTTCAATCGCACCTAGAATTGGCATTGCACCTGTTTCACTTACGTAAGTGAAAAGACGCTGCATATGTTCCATTTCTTCTACTGCATGAACACGCAGAAACTCTGCTGCACCTTCAAATCCTTTGTCTTCACACCAAGCACTCATTTGTAAGTATAGATTGGATGAGAAAAATTCTAGGTTAATTTGATCATTCAGTTGCTCAACCATAGTTTTTGACAGCATTTAAGACTCCTAATTACATCCTCAATTTTCTCTACTATATCACTATTTAATGAATATCTCGCAGGCCATTAGTTAACCAATATTTCGAGCTGTCATTACGCAAGACAGTGGATATGAGATCACTTCAGCAAAAAAAACCATCGCATAGTGCTAATCTTAAATCAGACAATGAATAAAGGAGGTAGCGATATGAGTTACAAACATATTTTGGTCGCGGTCGATTTATCAGAAGACAGCAAATTAATTGTGGATAAAGCGGTAGCATTGGCTAAGCCATTGGAAGCCAAAGTCTCTTTTATCCATATCGATATTAACTACGCAGAGCTGTATACCGGCCTGATTGATATCAACATGGCCGAAACCCAGCACAACGCGATGGAAGCGTCTCGTATTCAGCTGCAAAATTTTGCGGAGCACGCCCAATACCCGATCACCCATACCCTAGTAGGCAGTGGTGATTTGAGTCATGAGCTGTGTGACACCATCAACGAGTTCAATGTTGATCTCGTGGTTTGCGGTCACCATCAAGACTTTTGGAGCAAGCTGCTCTCTTCAACACGCCAACTGATCAACGCCTCTCCGGTTGATATGCTGGTCGTGCCTCTAAGAGATTCAGAAGACTAATGATTTAAGGTTAGGTAACATACAGCTCATATCTTATTAACAAAGTTTTACTATGAGCTATTTAGCTGGTGTTACCCTCCTATGGGCCTTCTCCTTTAGCCTGATCGGCGTTTACCTTGCGGGTCAGGTTGATTCTTGGTTCTCTGTTTTAATGCGTGTTGCCCTTGCTGGCGTCGTATTTCTTCCTTTCCTAAAGTTTCGCGGCGTATCGCGTAAGCTGATCGCTAAATTGATGGCAATTGGTGGTATCCAGCTTGGCCTGATGTACTGCTTCTACTATCAGTCTTTCTTACTGCTATCCGTTCCTGAAGTCCTTTTGTTTACTGTCTTTACCCCAATTTACGTCACGCTTATTTATGACTTTCTCAAAGGGCAATTCTCTCCGTGGTACCTAGTGACAGCGGCAATTGCGGTATTGGGCGCGGTATTCATTAAGTTCGCAGGTATTAACGAAAACTTTTTAGTCGGCTTCCTCGTCGTGCAAGGCGCGAACCTGTGCTTTGCTATTGGTCAGGTGGGCTACAAGGTGGTGATGGAGAAGGAATCGACCGAGTTGCCTCAGCGAACCGTATTTGGTTACTTCTACTTAGGGGCGCTATGTGTCGCGTCAGTGGCTTTCATGCTACTAGGCAACCCAGAGAAACTGCCCACCACCACACTTCAATGGGGAATCCTGATCTACCTTGGCTTGATTGCGTCGGGGCTGGGTTACTTTATGTGGAATAAAGGCGCGTGCATGGTGAATGCTGGCGCGCTGGCAGTGATGAACAATGCCTTGGTTCCTGCTGGTCTGGTGGTGAATATCCTGATTTGGAACAGAGATGTCGATTTGGTTCGCTTGTCTATTGGTGGCGCCGTTATCTTATTCTCTTTATTCGTCAATGAGACGTGGGTGAAGAAGCGCGTAGCAAGATCCGCAAGCAACGCTTAGCTGATTTGAACGAGCTACATGAGTCAGCTCGGATAACCCCAAAAAGCAAAAGAGCGACCTAAGGTCGCTCTTTTTAAATCATCGCTGTAGCAATAAACCATTCAAATCAACTTCAGTGGATTTGATTGTGGCTCACTACCTGAGTCTTGGTTTCAGTGAAGGCAACATCATCAAGTTGTAGGTTGATTCGTTCCAATTCACTTTCCAGCTTCTGACTTTTCTTAAACAGCTTTTGCTGCTTCTTAATCATCTTCGCCAGTTTCTTATTGTACTTCTCTTGTTTCTTAGCCGCTTTCTTCGCTTGTTTGAGTTCAGCTTTCTCATCACCGCTCGCCTTCGCCATCAGTTTTTTCAGCTTGGCTTTTTTCTGTGCGGCTTCTTTTTTGGCAAGCTCAGGGGCCATATCAGCGGCGGCTGGATCGAACATTTGTACGCTCGGTTCAATTGCCTCGTTGATTTCCGCAAGCGACAGTTCTGGTGCAGGTAATGTTTCCGCTAGCAGGCCGCATGCGACTTTCTCTTCAACGGGTTTGTTTTGACAACCAAGAGGTGGAATTGCGGTGGGTTTGCATAGATTCGCTTGATCCGCCGAAGAACGCGCGCAAGAACGACACACGAACTTAGGTTCAGTCACTAAGCTGTGGATCTCGCCCAAGTGTTCGGTAATATCTCGACGGTTTAACTTACAAAAGCGTTTAGCCATGCTTCAACTCCAGCTAAGAATAATAATGATTCTTAGTTAGATATACATCCGTAACGCGACTATCGCAAGTGTTAAATGGCAATTTATCGTATTTATGACGGGAAATTTTCTTAGCGTGTATCTAAGTTATTGATGCTTCCACTAAGTCATTGATGCTTTCACATAGACGTCAAAACGGTTCTTTTTGGTTTCAATCGCCATGCTCGGTTTTTGTTCGTCTAACCAAGCAGCGTAATCCGGTCTTTTAACCACAACTCGCTTCGATGCCAATTTCATCGCCGGCTCAAATAGACCATCAGCATCCAGATCGGCACCCACCAAAGATTGGAATACGCGCATCTCTTTTTTAACCAAAGCCGATTTCTTTTTGTTCTCTGGGTGTGGGTACATTGGGTCGAGGTACACCACGTCTGGCTGTTCGAAGTCAGGATCGTTGCTGAGCTTATCCAACGCATCGTGACTGGATGCGTGAATCAGCTTCATACGCTCACTTACCCAACCACCGATGTCTGGGTCTTGTTGCGCTCGCTGCAAGCCATCATCAAGCAGTGCGGCCACAACGGGGTGACGCTCGACCATTTGCACCTTACAACCTAGAGAAGCCAACACAAACGCATCGCGCCCTAAGCCTGCAGTACCATCAAGAATAGTTGGCGTTGCGCCTTTGTTTAAACCAGCTGCTTTGGCAATCGCCTGACCTTTACCACCGCCAAACTTACGTCGGTGACCAACAGCGCCTCCCACTAAATCAACAAAGATAGCGCCAAGCTTAGGCTCATCGACTTTACGTAGCTCAAGTCGCTCACTAGTCAGTACCAAAGTAAAATCACTGCTTTCATCATGAGATAAGTTCCAGCGGGTCGCTAAGTCATTCAAATGATCGATTTGGGTAGCATCTTCGCAAATCAGTTGTAGTTGCAAGGTCGTCTCCAACAGACAGTAGTATTCAAAACAAAAGAGGCAACCAGTTTACCTGATTGCCTCAACAATACATATTAGCGGTGAAAAGTATTCCCAGCTAAAGTCGGCTTACCTAAACCAATGGCTCTGTCTCTCGCTCTTGTCTTAACTCTTCAACAAGCTCTGCGAGTGGCTTAGGTCGCCCTATGATGTAGCCCTGCGCGTAGTTCACACCCAGTTCGATAAGCTTGTCGATAATCTGGGTATTTTCAACGAACTCAGCCACGGTGTGCTTACCCATCTGCTTGGCAAGATCATTGATCGAGCGAACCATTACATGGTCCATCTCATTCACATCAATATCACGTACAAACAAGCCATCGATCTTCACAATATCGACAGGCAGCTTTTTCAGATAGCCAAATGACGATAGCCCTGAGCCAAAATCATCCAATGCAATCATGCAGCCAAGCTCTTTGATTCGAGTGAAGAACTTGATCGCCTGCTTCATGTTACTCATGGCCGCTGTTTCGGTGATCTCTAAACAAATCTTATGACACGGTATCGATGAATCGCTCAGGCTATCTATCAAAAATTCGACAAACTCACGGTTACCCATCGAGTGACCGGAAAGATTGATTGAACACATCCCCAGTTCCTCAATAACCTCAGGGCGTTGCTCCAACCAACCCAAGGTTTGACTGACGACTTGGCGGTCAATCAAATGCGCGATGTTATAACGCTCTGAGGCTGGCATGAAGATCCCCGGGGAGATGTATTCCCCTTGGATGTTCTTGATGCGGACCAAGATTTCAAAGTGCATTTTATCGCTGTCTTCATCTAGGCCAAGAATTCGCTGCGCAAACAACTCTAAGCGATCGTTAGCCAAGGCCTCATGCACTAGGTTAACGCACTCCATCTCAAGATGGCGACGACGCAGGTCTTCATCATCTTGATGGTAAAGATGATAGCGATTGCGACCTTCTTCTTTAGCGGCATGACAAGCTGCATCCGCCTGAGCGTGCACCATCTGTGGTGAAGCTGCTGTATGGTCGATCAATCGAATACCGATAGAGCACGTCAGGTTGAGTCGAATATCATCCCACAAGAATGGATTCTCACTCATCATCGAGATAATACTGCGACACACATTCACCGCATCTCGTTCAGTACAGTCTTTCATCAGCACAGCAAACTCATCACCACCCATTCGCGCTAACACCGCATTGTAAGGCAGTACGTCTTCTAGCAGTTTGGCGCTAAACAAGATCGCAGTATCACCCGCTTCATGTCCTGCGGTATCGTTCAGCACTTTCAGCTGATCCAAATCTAGGAACAACATTGCGTGAGTTCGCATGTGGCTCTCAACCTCTTTCAGCGCCTTTTGCAGCTCTTGCTCAAAGTGGTTGCGGTTAAAGGTGTCAGTCAGTAGGTCATAGCGAGCCTGATACTCTAGTTTTTCAGAAAGCTCGTGCGTTTCGGTGATGTCTTCACCCACAATCAACAGCTGATCAGACTCCACCAACGGGCGGATATTTTCACGAATCCAGCTCTTGCTGCCGTCGGCATGGCGATATTCGATATCACGACGCCACACACCACGAATCTTATGCTGAGGTTGCAGCAAGATATGACGAGGAATCATCGCGTTCTCATCAACATAGAATTCTCTAGGGCGATGGCCCAACAACTGATCGAGAGGGTATCCCAAAAGCTCTTCGGCAAACTGGTTCACTTGTTGAATGCGATTATTGCCATCGAGCGTAATCATCATCACCGGCTGTTTGTCGTAATACAGCTTCAAGTTTGCTTCACGTTGGAACAGCTTATTCTCAGCAAGCTTACGTGAGGTCACGTCGCGCGCCTCAAAGAGAAACTGAATGTCTTCGTCTTCACTGCCCGGCATCGGCTTCAATGAAATATCCAACACCATCGCACCGCGATCTCGACACCACACCTCGGCTTCAAATCGTAAGGCTGGGTGCTCACTTTTTGCGATGAAATATTCGGCTAGCACTTCTCGCGCAGAACTTTCCCAATGTTGGTGTTGTTGCAGCGGCGTTCCCAGTTTATAGCCTTGATTATAAAGCAGCTCATGTAACTTGCTGTTACTCGACAGCAGCACGCCACCCTTATCAATGATGCCCATAAATTGCAGGCTCTGATCAAATATCGACTCCAACAGTCGTTGGCTTTGGCGACTTGCACGTTCGCTCTTCTTCAGACGGTTAAGGTAATACACCAACACCGCGATAACACACGACATGCTCAAGAACATTAAACCGATGGTGCGAATTTCATCGCGATAGCGCATTAAGAATGACTTCGGCTTATTGAGGAAGGTTACTGAGGCTTCATTCTCTGCACCCAAATCCCAACGTGAGATCTGTTGGTAATCGAGTTTGATTTCTGGCGCGCCAGCAACCACCAATGGCAATGGAGCCTTAGGATTGTTCAGCACGCTCAACAGCACGCGCCCCGTGTCTCGACCTTGCGTTTCTCCACTGTGGATCACGCCACCAATCGCACCAAACCCAAGTCCTAAATCATGCACAATATACAATGGCATCTGAGTTTTTTTGTTGAGCTGACGCCAGTCTTCTTTGCTGCTGACCCGACCATTGATGTCGCGGTAGTAGGCCCAGAACAACAAGCTTTTAGTTAGATCAGCGCGTTGCGCGAACGTCATCAGTTCTTGATAAGAATCAGGCGTATATTGCTCCACCATCCCAGAAAACTCAGGGCGTTTTTGTAGAAATAAATCCACTTGAGCGCGAATAGCTTCACCCGTTACCGAGTGATCGGTAACCACGTAAACTTTTTTAACCGTCGATTGAAGTCGATTGATCAGCTCAATATTGCTCGCCATATCAATATCTTCAGTGATACCGGTTGCGTGCAAGCCTTCAATCATTTGCGGAGAAAAATTGTTGATGCCACCAAAAATAACGGGCGTGCCATTGAGTTCGGGCGCTAAGCGTTTCATCAGATTGAGGGCGTTATTATCACTGACGACTACAGCGGCAAACTCTTCATGCGACAGCTTAGTGCGGTATAGCTGATAAATTCGCTCTAAGTATTCAGCGTTTTGAGTTCGCTTGGTATCGAGATAAACAACCCGGTAAGATAACCCATCGCGATCGAGCTCATCAGATAGTCCTTTATGGAAATCATCTGTCCAGAAAAAGCCTTGATGATAAGAGTGAATAACCAACACATCTTTTGCCTGAGCTGAAGCAAAAACACTCCAACACATCACAATAAAAAATAACGAAAATCGCACTGAATTCACCCTAACCCTATAGTTACTGCTAATATTATCACCCTTGGCTATGATGTGTACTCAAGCCGGTATGTTTTTCATTCAACCTAAGGATTATGCATGTCCACAACCACAGCTCGTCTAGATGATCTAGACCGTGCCATTCTCAAAACCTTGATGGAAGATGCACGAACTCCTTACGCTGAAATGGCAAAGCAGTTCGATGTCAGCCCTGCGACGATTCACGTTCGCATCGAAAAGATGAGATCGGCAGACATTATCGAGCGAACGGAAGTTGTGGTAAACACCAAAAAACTGGGTTACGACGTGTGTTGCTTTATTGGCATCAACCTTAATGCTGCCAAAGATTACCACTCGGCGATCGCTAAGCTGAATGCCTTAGACGAAGTGGTTGAGGCGTACTACACCACTGGTGCTTACAATATCTTTGTAAAGCTGATGTGTAAGTCGATAGAAGAGCTGCAGTTTGTATTGATCGATAAGCTGCAAGCGATCGATGAAGTTCAGTCGACAGAGACACTGATTTCATTGCAGAACCCTATCAACCGCAATGTGAATCCATAACATTGATTCGCCTTGCTTGGCATAACGCACAGACAAAAAAAGAGCCTCTAACTAGAGGCTCTTTTCGCAATAAACTAGATAGTTACCGTGATTATGCGTTGATTCCCGCGTGGCGCAGCATTGCGTCGATTTGTGGCTCACGACCACGGAAGCGTTTGAACAGCTCCATTGGCTCTTCACTGCCACCCATTTCAAGGATGTTGTTCAGGAAGCGATTACCCGTTTCAGTGTTGAAGATACCCTCTTCTTCAAATGCTGAGAACGCATCTGCCGATAGCACTTCTGCCCACAGGTAGCTGTAGTAGCCCGCGCTGTAACCACCAGCAAAGATATGACCAAAGCTGTGTGAGAAACGGTTCCAATCTAGGCTTGGCAGTACCGACACCTTAGACTTAACATCCGCTAGCGTTTCTAGTACGCGAGCACCCACTTCAGGGTCGTATTCTGTGTGTAGCGTGAAATCGAACAAACCAAGCTCTAGCTGACGCAGGATAAACATCGCAGATTGGAAGTTCTTCGCCGCTAGCATCTTCTCTAGCATCTCTTTTGGTAGCGCTTCACCCGTTTCGAAGTGACCAGAGATGAACGACAGCGCTTCTTCTTCCCAACACCAGTTTTCTAGGAACTGACTTGGTAATTCAACCGCATCCCAAGGCACGCCATTGATACCCGCAACTGCGCCCGCTTCTACTTGCGTCAGCATGTGGTGGATACCGTGACCGAATTCGTGGAACAAGGTCACCACTTCATCGTGAGTAAACAGTGCTGGCTTATCACCAACTGGCTTATTGAAGTTACACGTTAGGTAAGCAACCGGGGTCTGTAGCTCGCCAGATTCGGTAATGCGACGACCACGACAGTCATCCATCCAAGCGCCACCACGTTTGTGTTCACGTGCGTATAGATCTAGGTAGAAGCTACCACGCAGTGTTCCAGTCGCATCAAAGATATCAAAGAAACGCACTGACTCATGCCAAGTGTCTACGCCTTGACGCTCTGTTACCGACATACCAAACACGCGGTTCAGTACCTCAAACAGACCTGAAACCACATTAGATTCTGGGAAGTAAGGACGAAGCTCTTCATCAGAGATCTCGAACAGTTTCTGTTTTTGTTTCTCACTGTAGTAAGCGATGTCCCACAGGTTTAGCTCAGAGACACCAAATTCTTTCTCAGCAAACTGGCGTAGCTCTTCAACTTCTCGCTCACCTTGCGGTTTGGCTTTTACTGCTAGGTCGTTTAGGAAGCCAAGCACTTGGTCTGGCGTTTCTGCCATCTTAGTCGACAGTGATTTTTCGCTGTAAGTACTGAAACCAAGCATGCGCGCGATCTCGTGGCGCAGCTTAAGTTGCTCGGTGATGATCTCAGTGTTGTCCCACTTACCTGCGTTTGGACCGCGATCTGAAGCGCGCGTTACGTACGCTTCATAAAGCTCTTTACGCAGTTCTTGGTTATCACAGTAGGTCATCACAGGTAGGTATGATGGGATATCTAAAGTCAGTAGGTAGCCTTCTTGCTCTTTAGACTCAGCCGCCGCTTGAGCTGCCGCCAGTGCTGATTCAGGCATACCTGCCAGCTCAGCTACGTCTGTGATCTGCTTGCTCCAACCCATGGTTGCATCAAGCACGTTATTTGAGAATTGAGAGCCTAACTCAGACTGGCGCTTGCTGATCTCGCCGTAACGATGCTGTTCATCTGCAGGTAAGCCAATGCCCGACAATTCAAAGTCGCGCAGTGCGTCGGTAATAGTTTTTTGTTGAGCTCGACTCAGTGCAGAGAATGCTTCACTCGCCTTGATCGCTTTATACGCTTCGAACAAGCCTTTGTGTTGGCCAACCCAAGTGCCGTATTCAGATAGCACAGGTAAGCAGCTCTCATACGCTTCACGCAGTTCGTCACTGTTCACGACAGAGTTCATATGGCTTACAGGTGACCAAATGCGACTTAAACGATCATCCACTTCTTCAATTGGAGCAACTAGGTTGTCCCAGCTTGGTGAAGTATTACCTTCAAGTACTTGTTCTATCTTGTTGCGACACGCTTCAATCACTTGCTCAACTGCAGGCTTTACGTGCTCTGGCTTGATCTGTGAAAACGGAGGTAAGTCCGTGAAGGTTAATAGCGGATTAGACATATAAACATTCCTTTGGCTTTAGAGACTTTCGTCTTTTTTGTAATGAGGTCGTCTTACAGTCATCAGGCTAAAGTTCGCCCTAAAAAATCACCTGCGAATAGTTATTAAATAGTGCCCATAAAGGCAAATTTCAATAGTAGAACCAATAACTAACTGCAGATAGCTGACGACTGTCCCTGAATTGTTCGAGAATTTATGGTCCATTGAGGGTTATAATAGTCTGATTAACCCCACCTACACTAACCACACTCTAATTCGAGAGTGTTACGAGAGTTTAATTTGTTAAGTTATCGCCACAGCTTCCACGCAGGTAACCATGCCGACGTAGTAAAGCATATCGTACAGAGCCTTATTCTTAATTCTTTGAAACAAAAGGATAAGCCTTTTGTTTATCATGACACTCACTCTGGTGTAGGTCGTTACGACTTAACGCATGAATGGTCTGAAAAAACCGGTGAATACAAGCAAGGTATTGCTCGTGTGTGGGAGCAAACAGACCTTCCTGAAGACATTCAAAGCTACCTTGAGTCTATTTCCATTCTCAATAATGGCGAGAAACTGCGTTACTACCCGGGTTCTCCACGTGTTGCACGTGCACACCTGCGTGACCAAGACCGCATGGTACTGACTGAGCTTCACCCAGCCGATCACCCGCTGCTTGAGCAAGAGTTCCACCGTGATCGTCAGGTATCTATCTACAAAGAAGATGGTTTTAAGCGCTTAAAGGGCAGCCTGCCACCAAAAGAACGTCGTGGTTTAGTACTGATCGACCCGCCTTACGAGCTGGCAAAAGAGTACCGTGATGTCGTGACTGCAATCGCTCAAAGCCACAAGCGCTGGGCAACCGGTATCTACGCAATTTGGTACCCGGTAGTAAATCGCTGTGATATCGAAGATATGATCGAAGGTCTCGAAGGCTTAGGCATCAACAAGATTCTACAAATCGAACTTGGCGTATCACCAGACACCAACGAGCGTGGCATGACGGCATCAGGCATGATCGTGATTAACCCGCCTTGGAAGCTAGAAAGCCAAATGAAAGAGATTCTTCCATTCTTGAAGGAAGCAATTGCGCCGGCGACCGGTCACTTCAAAGTAGAGTGGATCGTACCCGAGTAATCTCGAACTTAACGTCATGCTCTGACAAATATTAAGCAGATTGTGACGTACACGAATAAATTTTAAACAGGGAGATTGAGTTCAACCGATCTGCCCTCAATATAATAATTATTATACAATTTAAGAATCTATAGGACGTAGGTGTTCAGTGCGCTCACTGTACCCACAGCCTTCAATAAATGGAGAAAGTAATGGCGACTCATTTTGATTACATCTGTATCGGCGGCGGTTCAGGCGGCATCGCATCAGCAAACCGCGCAGCAATGCACGGTGCAAAGGTTGCACTTATCGAAGCTCAAGACCTTGGTGGTACTTGTGTAAACGTTGGTTGTGTTCCTAAAAAGGTAATGTGGCACGGCGCTCAAGTTGCTGAAGCGATCAACCTATACTCTGAAGATTACGGCTTCGACGTTGACGTAAAAGGCTTCAATTGGAGCAAATTGGTAGAAAACCGCCAAGCGTACATTGGTCGTATCCACCAATCTTACGATCGCGTACTGGGTAACAACAAAGTAAACGTAATCAAAGGCTTTGCTAAGTTCGTTGACGAGAAGACTGTTGAAGTTAACGGCGAACACTACACAGCAGATCACATCCTGATCGCGGTAGGTGGTCGTCCAACGATTCCAAACATCCCAGGTGCAGAATACGGCATCGATTCAAATGGCTTCTTCGACCTGATGGAGCAACCAAAACGCGTTGCTGTTATCGGTGCAGGTTACATCGCGGTTGAAATTGCTGGCGTTCTAAGCGCGCTTGGCACAGAAACACACCTGTTCTGCCGTAAAGAATCTCCACTACGTAGCTTCGATCCAATGATCATCGAAACGCTAGTAGAAGTAATGGAAGCAGAAGGTCCAACACTTCACACACACTCAGTGCCTAAAGAAGTTGTGAAAGAAGCGGATGGCACACTGACTTTACACCTAGAGAACGGCAACATTCAAAACGTTGACCACCTAATCTGGGCTATCGGTCGCCACCCAGCGACTGACGCTATCAACCTAGCATCGACTGGCGTTGAGACGAACGATCGTGGCTACATCAAGGTAGACGAGTTCCAAGCAACTAACGTTCCTGGCATCTACTGTGTTGGTGACATCATGGAAGGCGGTATCGAGCTAACTCCTGTAGCTGTTAAAGCAGGTCGTCAGCTTTCTGAGCGTCTATTCAACGGTCAAACCAACGCTAAGATGGACTACAATCTAGTTCCTACTGTTGTATTCAGCCACCCACCTATCGGCACGATTGGTCTAACGACTCAAGAAGCTGAAGAGAAGTACGGCAAAGACAACATTAAGGTTTACACATCTGGCTTCACTGCGATGTACACAGCAGTAACCAAGCACCGTCAACCTTGTAAGATGAAGCTAGTATGTGCTGGCGAAGAAGAGACTGTCGTTGGCCTACACGGCATCGGCTTCACGGTTGATGAAATGATTCAAGGCTTCGGCGTTGCAATGAAGATGGGCGCAACCAAAGCAGATTTCGACTCTGTTGTGGCGATTCACCCAACGGGCAGCGAAGAGTTTGTTACCATGCGTTAAACCTTTGTAAGTCAAAGAAATATTATGAAAAAGCCGACATCTGTCGGCTTTTTGTGTTTTTTACCGTATGTTTGAATGTTTATTAACCGAACAACATTTTACACACTTAACTTGGAAGAAAGATCACGCTACAATCGCGCGCTATAAAATTACACGCATAAAAATAACAAATAGCTCTATTACAGAAAGGATATACGAGTAATGAAAAAAGTGAGTATTCTCGCAGCGGCGATTGCAGTGGCTTTAACAGGTTGTGGTAGCGACAGTTCTAATTCAGGTGTCACAACACCGACAGAACCATCAACAACAACCAACAAATTTATCGATGCCGCTGTTGAAGGTATCTACTACAACACCAGTTCTGGCTTAAACGGTATTACAAATAGCGAAGGCGAATTTACCGCTAAAACTAACGACACAGTGACCTTCTTTATTGGTGGTGAAAATGGCTTAAAAGTGGGCGCAGCATCCAACCGTGATGTATTGACTCCATTTGAAGCTGCGGGCAAATATGCACGTGCCGTTAACCTAGCGATTTTACTTCAATCTTTAGATAACGAATTTGGTAGTTCGTCCGATGATGTGCTGACCATTCCAGATGCGCTGCGATCGCCTGATGCAACGACTCTAGCTAAGATGGAAGATCTAAGCTTAGATGATCGTGATAGCGTGATCGACTTCTTAGACGAAATGGGCGTAGACTCTGCAAACATCACTTCGGAAGAAGATGCTCTTGATCATATGCAAAATGCGTTTGGCTCAATGACTCGCGGCGAAGACACCGTTAATCCTTTTATGGCTGAAGGTAAAATCGTTCGTTATATTGATGTGACTCAAAACTCTGAAAAGTTCACCTACGTTCATGCTGATAAGCTTATGGAATCAGAAATGTTTGAACGTACTCGTGGCATGACCGAGATGACATTCAAGGTGAACTCAGCTGACTCCGTCTCTATGCTGGCTGGATCGAACGATTATTCATTGTCGGAAAACTTCGCAGAACAGTACCTCACCTGTGTTTCTAACGCTGCGCACCAATGGATTGATAAAGATAACGCCGAAAAACAAGGGTGTGATACTAACGACGATGGTCTAGTGGACAGAGAGAATGGCTCCCTTACACCGGATAGTCAGTTTGTGCTCAACAACCCTTTTGCATACAGACTTCGAGATCTAGCACAGTCTTCAACGGCAGATGAAGAATTTACAAACTCGGACATCGACTGGATGCCGTTTGATGCTGAAAAGGCATCAGACCTAAACCATTACACCGCCAACCATGTTTGGGATGATGGTAAGAACGGCACGCCAAAATGGATTCGCAGCACAACCTCTGGCTCTTTTGACCCTGTGACTGGTATTTATTCCGAGATCGTTAAAAAAGAAACACTAGGCGATGACCCTAACAATGACCCATCTCGTGCAACAGAGCGCGTTGGTTACTATTATGAAGTTGATTCAAAAGATGCCGAGCGCTACGTCGACTTCACAGGTACATGGGACACCACCGCGATTTGTGGCGATGGACAAAGTGCAGTCATGAGAATGGTCTTCTCAGACTTAGCAATCACAATATCTGGCGCAGAGTGTGAAAGCCAAAATGGTGCTCCTTCATCACCGGAAGATTTGGGCGAGTCTGTTTATACTTACGCTGAATTAGCGACTATCGACTACTGGTGGTTCAACCAAGCGGGCCGCGAGTCGAAAGCAACCTTGACTGAGTTGAACACGGTCGTGCGCTTCTGTGACGCTGATGACTATGTAGCAGGTACAGCGTGCCACGCAAACGATGAGTACTTCATTAAATGGGAATACCAACCAGCAGGCACTGATTGGGATGAGGGCCTACTGATTCGTCGTAAGATGGACAGCTTCGGTAATAGCAACGGCAGCTCTAGCATCATGCAGAAAATCAACTAATCGCTAAATTGATTCGTTTACCTCTAGATAAACCAGAAGCACGCTTCTGGTTTTTTTCATTTTTAGTATAGATGAACCTTCAAGCCCCCATCCCCGTAGATACAAAAACAAAATCTTAGCGATCCAAAACAACAACGGAGTTTGTAATGAATCTACTGATCGAATCATTTGAAGGCGGGATTTACTTGGCTTACCAAGTTATTGGCGAGCAAAAACAATTAATCAAAGATGACCACCAGCACCCTATGAAGTTTTTGAGTATTAACCAAGCACGCGATCACTTTAGCGACCAAGGCGTAGCATCAGCAATGTTGGTTCATAACAGCGCCTACGACGAGATGTGCGGTGAGCATTGTGGTAGCACACAGCCTTTCGAGATTGATTTGAAGTGGAGTTAAATCAACCTCAAATCAATCGCGATAAAAATTGAAAGGCTTGCATCAATGCAAGCCTTTCTTATGGGAGTCACTTTCACTTTTAATCACCTAGATTAGCGCGATGTCCGTTTAAGTCTTCGTTTAATGTTCTGCTCTTTCACTACAAAGTCGAACAGCGGAGCGAACAGGTTGGCGAACAAGATAGCCAGCATAATGCCCTCTGGATAAGCAGGATTGAGCACTCGGATACCGACCGTCATAACACCAATCAAGATCCCGTAAGCCCACTTACTCTGATTGGTAAACGCGGCAGATACAGGGTCTGTTGCCATGAAGAAGGTACCAAACGCTACACCACCCAACACAAAGTGCCAGTAGAACGGCATCGAAAACATCGTGTTGGTTTCTGACCCTATCCAATTCATCAAGCTAGATGTCACAACGAGACCAATAATCACACCGGCGACAATGCGCCAAGAAGCTATCTTCATCGCTATCAGAATCAACCCCGTCAGCATGATAAGCAGTGACGACACCTCACCCATCGAACCTGGAATATTACCGATAAAGGCATCCATCCAAGTGATCGCCTCGCCAGTCATGTTATTGATCAGTGACGTGCTGCCGCCTTCATACCATTGACTCAGTGGTGTCGCGCCTGAATAGCCGTCAGCGGCAACCCACACAAGCCCACCCGACATGTTGGCTGGATAGGCGAAATAGAGAAACGCGCGGCCTGCAAGGGCTGGGTTCAAGAAGTTTCGTCCTGTACCACCGAACAGCTCTTTGGCGACAACGATACCAAAGGTGATACCTAAAGCGGCTTGCCAAAGCGGGATGGTTGGCGGGAGGATGAGTGCAAACAGCACAGAGCTAACAAAAAAGGTTCATCGC
>NZ_JBFRNU010000011.1:0-72407 GCF_041471145.1 Vibrio sp. 10N.261.54.A5
CTTCAATTTAAGATTTTGTCGGCTCAATGAATACTGACTTCAAAACTACAAAAAGTAATTCTAAAGCTATTATCTTTCCAACAGAAAGATAATGAATTGACTGTGCCAAATACCTTCTTTCTACAAGAGAAAGTAGTTATTCGTATTGGTCACTCAGTTCATTGAAACCAAATTTGATTCCGAGGAATCTGTTTTACTTCTCTTTAAAAAAGGGAAGATAAAACGTTTTGATATTCATCAACGAGTGCCCACACAGATTGATAGGTTTAAATTGTTAAAGAGCTTCTCTTCGTTGTGACTTACATCACTTCGGAAGAGGCGGCCATTCTAGCGATTTAATTCTCAGTGTCAAACACTTATTTGGAATTAATTCCTACTTTCTAAAAGTAGAAGCGAATCATCGCTTAAAGCTAGTTGCCTTACTAACATTTCTCGCTGAAGCCTTGTGGCGTCTGCCGTGTCAGTGAGGCGGCATTATAGAGATGCCGCTCATATTGGCAAGCAATAAATGCGTTTTTTATTAAAAAAAGAGGTTAAGCGAAGACATTTCAACCAAGGGCTTATTTATACCACTTTCACCCCAAGTTTCGAACAAATTACCCACAACGACCTGTGGATAACTACTCTCCACTATCAAAAAAGTAAGATAAACGAGCCCTAGGGTTTAGATACTCTCGAACTTGTTCAGGTAATTTGCTTGGATGAACGGCATTAACGATTTTGATCTCTTTAATAAAGAGGTCAATGATCGGAGCTTGGGTTCTTGGCACGCTAGGATCATAGATAAGTACATTTGGATAAAGCATATGTTTAGCGTTAACGGATATCACAATCCCAATCGAGTCATTTGAAAGCTGTACTACAGTTCCTGGTGGATAGACTCCCATGAACTTAACTAACAGCCCCAAGTTATCTTGGCTATATAGATGCTTGCAGCTCTTATATAGGTGGGACAGTGCCAAATACGGGATCATTTGTTGAGATTGCGTTTTACCATGGCAAAGGTTATCAAATGCATTAGCCACGGCGACTATCTTGGCAAATTCATCAATCTCATGTTCTTTTAAGCCCTCGGGGTAGCCAGAACCATCATTCATCTCATGATGTTGAGCGATCACCTTTTTAGCACTTTCAGGAAAGTCATCAATTGCCGATACAATATCCGCACCGTATTTAGTATGAAGCTTCAGGTAGTTCTCTTCTGGCACCGTTAGTGCACTCTGCTTTCTTAGTATCGCGACTGGTATTTTGATCTTGCCTACATCGTGAAACAACGCTGCGAATGAGAGGTCTTTCAATTGCTGTGTGTTATAGCCTTTGGCCTTTCCTATCATCAGTGCAACAACCGAAACATTTAGAGTATGAAAGTAAATATCTTCGAAATCTGCTTTAGCATTCATAAGGTGCAAGGTGACGTTATCATCGCTCACTAGAGTTTCAACGATATCATCAACAAGAGCCTTAACCTCCCCTACCGCATCTAAAGGTCTGTTACGGATCTTGGTCATCACAGATCGCATTCGAGCAAGCGAACGTTCAAACTCTCTCTCACAATGACTCACCCTGCGGCGGTAAGAGCTAAGGGTTTCGATACGCTCATGCTTATCTTTCCACATTCTTTCCGTTTCAAGGCTTACCTGTGAATCAATATCGACTTCTTGTTCACCTACGTGATTAACAGGTAAAGGTGAGGTATCACTTTGACTCAGGTTTATATAGACGTGCTTAATCCCAAGATGTCGAATTACTTTTACTTGAGCGTCATCTTTGATTTTAAAGCTGTTGAATAAAAATGGGTGTTCATTCCATTTTACGGGGAGTCGTATATGCAGACCGGGCTGAATGCGATCTACGGTAATCTTTATGCTGCCCATTTTTATATATAATATTGATGATTAATCTCTATTTATAATTCTAATAAAACCAAGCAGCAATTTCACTATCCAATTTCACAGGCTCAACTTAAAGAGTCGCAGTGCACCATCCAGCGTATACCGAATTTATCTTCTACTTTGCCAAATCGAGCCCCCCAAAAAGTATCTGCGAGTGGAGTCATTATCCGCCCTCCCTTCTTGAGCTTTTCAAAGATTTGTTCTTGAGTCGCGGTATCTTCAGTCACAAGAGAGAGAGCGAGATTGTTGCCTTCAAGTTCTTTTGCCTTAACACCATCAGACATCATCAGCTTCATACCAAACGCTTCGAACTCAGCATGCATAACCCAATCAGGTTGAGCGCCCTCGATTACCTGTGGTGCATCACTAAAAAGCTGCTTAGATAAAACCACACCACCAAAACACTTGTGATAAAAATCCAACGCTTCATTACAACGACCATCAAAAAACAAGTAAGGGGTTACTGTCAGCATATCTATCTCCTCTGTTAGTCCTTTAAACATAGACAATAGAAAAGAGAATGACAGGTAACATCATGATTTAAGATAATTAATTCATTATCAGATCGAATAGCGAAGGGAAATTATGAGATTTAGGAGTGAAACATCAAGATCTGTCTGATTGAAGAGCAACTGCAACGACACGCCGGATTTCAAATTCACATACGTCCAAAACATAGAAAGGTCGCTATAAAAGCGACCTTTCTATGTTTGGTACCGATAGGCGGACTGATTGGACAGGCATTCTTGCCGCCACCGTGAAGGCAATGCTTCCTATACCCCAGATACAACAAAGCCCCGATTTTCATCTAGGCTTTGTCATTTAAATATGGTGCCGGTAGGTGACTTGGCTGGGCTTGCATCCAAGCCGACACGCTGGATTTAAAATTCACAAACGCCCAAAACGACGAAAGGTCGCTATAAAAGCGACCTTTCTATGTTTGGTACCGGTAGGCGGACTTGAACCGCCACGCCCGAAGGCAAC
This sequence comes from Vibrio sp. 10N.261.54.A5, assembly GCF_041471145.1. Lineage (NCBI taxonomy): Bacteria > Pseudomonadati > Pseudomonadota > Gammaproteobacteria > Vibrionales > Vibrionaceae > Vibrio > Vibrio sp. 10N.261.54.A5. The sequence continues at coordinate 2,877 of NZ_JBFRNU010000011.1, forward strand.
GGATTTTGAATCCGTCGTGTATACCAATTTCACCATACCGGCATTATCTTGGGGCATTGCCCTTTCGATATTTGGCATTATACGTATGCGAACTGATGTGGCAAGTATAAAAACTTGAATTCATGTGTGTTTGCCGATAATTTCGCCACTAAGTCATAAGCTGTGCGTCATGTCTCTTTTCAGGCTAAGCCTTAAACTATATTCTGACGCCTCAATTTTTAAAGAAGTAATAACACATGACATCAACAAACACTCTGCCACCAGCAGGAGTCATGCGCCGATTTGGTGCCTTGTTCTACGACGCTCTGATCGTAATCGCTATTGAAATGTTGGCGGCTGGCGTCATTGTCGCTCTACTGCACGCGCTCATGGCTCTCGGCATTTTTAACCACAGCGGTTATGCCGATGTTAGTGACTTCTTAACCAACCATCCGATTTGGAGCCCTGCATATACCTTTTACTTAGTCGCCGTTTGGGTATATTTCTTCGTGTTCTTCTGGACTAGAGCTGGTCAAACTCTCGGCATGAGAGCTTGGAAGCTGCGCGTTCAAAACAAAGATGGCTCAGCGATCACAGTAACTCAGGCGCTGATTCGTTTAGGTACTTCAGGTTTTGGACTGGCAAACCTATGTGTTCCATTCGATCCTGAAAAACGTGGCTTTCACGATATCTGGGCAAAGACCGAAGTCGTTGTGTTACCACAAGCACGATAATGTGATTTAAGTTAGCTCCAATCAAGATCAAAAAAGGAAGGCGTTATGCCTTCCTTTTTACTATTTACAGTTTCCGCCTCAAGAGCATGATGGCAATTCCAAGGAACACCACGCTCGGGGCTATTGCGCCAAAGGCGGGTGGTATTTGATAAACCAAACTCACTGGGCCAAAGAACTCACTGGATATATAGAAGGTAAAGCCAGCAATAACACCTGACAAAATCCTCGCACCCATGGTCACACTACGCAAAGGACCAAAGATAAACGACAGTGCCATCAACATCATAACCGCGATCGAAATTGGCTGGGTTATCTTTCTCCACAGCGCCAATTCATAGCGTGATGCATCTTGCTCTGACGCCTTCAGATAAGAAACATAATCATACAACCCACTTAACGATAGCTCTTCTGGTTTAACCGTTACTATCGCCAACTTATCTGGAGCTAATGACGTTTCCCAAGAGTAAGTCGGTAAACTTTCTTTAGTAATTTGAAGTTCGTTTTCAAAAGACGTGATCTCTACATCCTTCATCGTCCACACGTTGTCTCCAACGTAATCAACTTCGTCAGAATAAATAGCGGTTTTAAGTGCCTTGTTTTCATCAAAGCGCCACATGTTCATTCCATATAGCTTCTGGTCATCGATTTTGACAATGAAGATGAAGTCATTGGCATCACGAGCCCAGACACCACTTTGCGTCGAAATAATATTACCACCAGCAATCGAGATAGTTCTTAAATCACGAGCCATTTTCTGCGCTTGCGGTGCTCCCCATTGACCAAGCAATGTCACCACGATCATCAGTGGAATAGCTGTTTTAAGTACTGATAGGCCGATATCTAACTTAGAGAAACCAGCTGCCTGCATAACGACAAGCTCAGAACTTGCAGCAAGCATACCAAGCCCTATCAATGCGCCAAGCAATGCAGCCATTGGAAAGAACATTTCGATATCACGAGGGATACTCAATAAAACGAAATACAGCGCTTGTAATAGATCGTATGTACCACGGCCAACTTTTCTTAGCTGTTCTACATATTTGATGATCCCAGAGAGACCAACAAACGTCACCAATACCAGTGACGTCGTTGCGATGATGGTTCTGCCTATATATAAATCGAGAATCTTAAACACGGCTTAAGCCAACCTCTTATTCTTGAATTTTTCTTTCAAACGCCTTACTGGCACGCTATCCATAAAGTTGGCACCAATCGCGACAAATAACAATAACGCATTGATTGGCCACATGCCGATTACCGCAGGAATGCTCCCCTCTTCGATTGAAGACTTGGTTGCACTGATTGCTAAGAAATAGGTGAGATAAATCAGTATTGCTGGGCCGATTTTCGCAAAACGACCTTGTCGAGGGTTTACCGCAGACAGTGGCACGACAAGCATGGTCAACAATGGAATACAAAGTACCAAAGAAATACGCCACTGCAACTCTGCTTTCGCACTATTATTTGAGTTACCAATCAGTTCAAGCGTAGGGATCGCTTCCCAGTCTCGACCTTTCTTCTCAACTTCACGCTGACCAATCAGGCCTTCGTATTCTTCAAAGTGCGTCACCCTGTAGTCGAGGCGAGTCGGAATGCCTTCATGACGAGTACCATCGTACATTACGATCACTTGGCGACCATCACTGAGCTCTTTTACATCACCTGACTTCGAGAACATCACACTTGGCAGTACAGAATCACGCGGACGCATTTGAGCTACGAACACGTTTTCTAACTTATTACCGTCGATATCATCAATAAACACGACAGAAGAGCCATCCGGCGTACCTTCAAACTTACCTTTTGGTAGCAAATCAACGCTGTTCTGTGCAGCTACTTCTTCATACATTTGTTCAACTTTGTCTTGTGACCAAGGAGATAACCAAAATGAGTTAAAGGCTGCAACAGATGCCGTAATTAAAGCGAGGTAAAGCGCAGATTGGATCAGGAATTTATTACCGATACCGGTGGCGTTCATGACCACTATTTCACTTTCAGCGTAAAGGCGGCCAAAAGTAAGCAAAATACCAATATAGATACTGAGTGGAAGCATCAATAGGCCCATCGCTGGCATATTTAAGCCAACAATCGACAATATAAGACTCGCAGGGATATCACCATCAGAGGCATCCGCTAAAACACTGATGAATTTTTGGCTGAGAAACACGAGAAAGAGAACAAAAAAGATCGCAAATTGGCTCTTGATTGTCTCGCGGATCAAATATCTAACAATAATCACGCTCAAATTACCTATACAAAACTTGTTTTTTTGATTGAATCACTATAATTTCCCGTTGAACCTTTTATTTTTTTAAATTTTTAGCTAAGTGTTAGCGTTCTTCTTTAAGGTTAGTTCCATTATAGGATCCAACAAGTAAGAACCCATTATCTAACATTTAGTTCGATTTGTCTTCAGGATGTAGGAGTACGCATGGAGTTCAGTGTAAAAAGTGGCAGCCCAGAGAAACAGCGCAGCGCATGTATCGTTGTCGGTGTATTCGAACCGCGCCGCCTTTCTCCAGTAGCCGAGCAATTAGATAAGATTAGCGATGGCTACATTAGTTCACTGCTTCGTCGCGGTGATCTAGAGGGTAAACCTGGCCAGATGCTACTACTGCATCAAGTACCTGGTGTACTTTCAGAACGTGTTCTACTGGTAGGCTGTGGTAAAGAACGTGAGCTAGGCGAGCGTCAATACAAAGAAATTATCCAAAAAACCATCAGTACACTAAACGAAACAGGTTCTATGGAAGCTGTATGTTTCCTTACAGAACTTCACGTTAAAGGTCGCGACACTTATTGGAAAGTTCGCCAAGCGGTAGAAGCGACTAAAGATGGTCTTTACACATTTGACCAATTCAAGAGCAACAAGCCAGAGACTCGTCGCCCACTACGTAAATTGGTATTCAATGTACCAACACGTCGCGAATTGAGCCTGGGTGAGAAAGCAATCTCTCACGGCCTTGCTATTGCTTCAGGTGTAAAAGCGTCTAAAGATCTAGGCAACATGCCACCAAACATCGCAAACCCTGCTTACCTTGCTTCTCAAGCTCGTCGTTTAGCCGACGATTACGAGACAGTGAAGACTAAGATCATTGGCGAAGAAGAGATGGAAAAACTGGGTATGACATCATACCTAGCAGTTGGCCGTGGCTCTAAAAATGAATCGATGATGTCTATCATGGAATACAAAGGCGCTCCGGATCCAGATGCGAAGCCGATTGTATTAGTAGGTAAAGGTCTGACTTTCGATTCAGGCGGTATCTCGCTTAAGCCTGGTGAAGGCATGGATGAGATGAAGTACGACATGTGTGGTGCGGCGTCTGTATTCGGTACAATGAAAGCACTGGCTAAGCTGAACCTGCCTATTAACGTGGTTGGTATCCTAGCCGGTTGTGAAAACATGCCGGGCAGCAATGCTTACCGTCCAGGTGATATCCTAACGACAATGTCAGGCCAAACGGTTGAAGTACTCAACACTGATGCTGAAGGTCGCTTGGTTCTATGTGATGCTCTAACTTACGTTGAGCGTTTTGAACCTGACTGTGTTGTCGATGTTGCTACGCTAACTGGCGCATGTGTTATCGCTCTAGGTCACCACATCAGTGGCGTTCTATCGAACCACAACCCACTTTCTCACGAACTTGTTAATGCTTCAGAGCAAGCAAGTGACCGTGCATGGCGTCTACCAATGGCAGACGAGTACCATGAGCAGCTAAACAGCCCATTCGCTGATATGGCGAACATCGGTGGCCGTCCTGGCGGCACAATCACTGCTGGTTGTTTCCTGTCTAAATTCACTAAGAAGTACCACTGGGCACACATCGACAGTGCTGGTACAGCTTGGAAGTCAGGCGCAGCGAAAGGCTCGACAGGTCGTCCTGTCTCAATGCTAGTCCAATTCTTATTGAACCGCAGCGGCCAAGAGACTGAAGAGCAATCTTCAAAATAATAAAAAGGGCCTACGGGCCCTTTTTTAATAAGCGCTATTTGTTAGACCCTGTTAACCAAGTAACATTGATATCCACGATTTTCAGTTCGAGTATTAAGTATGCAGACTGCTACATTTTACATTGTGCCTTCAGACAGCCCGCAAGCCAGCGAAGATGGTTTTGCTCACTATGTGCTGTTTCTTGCTCAGCACTTTGCAAAACAAGGCGCTAAACTTTATCTCAACTGTAATGACAAAGAGCATGCCGAGCGTATTGCTGAAGTTTTCTGGCAAGTCGAACCCTGTGATTTTATTGCGCACAACTTGGTTGGCGAAGGCCCGAAGTATTCAACCAACATCGAAATTGGCTATCAAGGCGTAAAACATAATTGGAATCGTCAGCTAGTAATTAATCTGGCCGATAATCATACAACCTTTGCGAACGCCTTTGCTCAGGTGATAGACTTCGTCCCTTGCGAAGAAAAAGCTAAGCAACTCGCTCGAGAAAGGTATAAAATTTACCGTCAAGCTAGATATCAGCTACAAACTATCGAGATTCAACATCCATAGTCAAACCTCATAGTTAAAGCTATCTTTGGATTTAGATTCAAGAAGCTTCACTTATGAAGTTTGACCACGATTAACCATTCACAGTATCCGTTTAAGAGCACTATGGAAAAGACATACAACCCAACATCAATCGAACAAGCTCTGTATAAGACTTGGGAAGAGAAAGGCTACTTTAAGCCACACGGTGACACATCAAAAGAAGCTTACAGCATCATGATCCCGCCACCGAACGTCACTGGCAGCCTACACATGGGTCACGCGTTCCAAGATACGATCATGGATACGCTTATCCGTGCTCAACGTATGAAAGGCAAAAACACGCTTTGGCAAGTGGGTACTGACCACGCTGGTATCGCAACTCAAATGGTTGTTGAGCGTAAGATTGCTGCCGAAGAAGGCAAAACAAAACACGACTACGGCCGTGAAGCTTTCATCGACAAGATCTGGGAATGGAAAGGCGAATCAGGTGGCACGATCACTCAACAACTTCGTCGTCTTGGTGCATCTGTAGATTGGGATCGTGAACGATTCACTATGGATGACGGCCTATCGGCTGCGACTCAAGAAGTGTTTGTTCGTCTATACGAAGAAGACCTAATCTACCGTGGTAAGCGTCTAGTAAACTGGGATCCTAAACTGCACACTGCAATCTCGGATCTTGAAGTTGAAAACAAAGACAAAAAAGGTTTCATGTGGCACTTCCGCTACCCGCTAGCGAACGGTGTTAAAACGGCTGATGGTAAAGACTACATCGTTGTTGCGACTACACGTCCAGAAACCATGCTTGGCGATACTGGTGTTGCTGTTAACCCAGAAGATCCTCGTTACAAAGATCTTATCGGCAAAGAAATCCTACTTCCTGTTGTAAACCGTCTTATCCCTATCGTAGGCGATGAGCACGCAGACATGGAAAAAGGCACGGGTTGTGTGAAGATCACTCCAGCTCATGACTTTAACGATTACGAAGTGGGTAAGCGCAACAACCTACCGATGATCAACATCCTAACGTTCAACGCTGATATCCGTGATGCTGCGGAAGTCTTCACAACGAACGGCGAAGAATGCGATGTTTACTCAACAGATATCCCTGCTAAGTACCAAGGCATGGAGCGTTTTGCTGCACGTAAAGCTATCGTTGCTGAATTCGATGAGCTTGGTCTTCTTGAAGAGATCAAAGATCACGACCTAACTGTCCCTTACGGCGACCGTGGTGGCGTGGTTATCGAACCAATGCTGACTGACCAATGGTACGTGCGCACAGCTCCTCTTGCAGAGCCAGCAGTTAAAGCCGTTGAAGATGGTCAAATCCAATTCGTACCTAAGCAGTACGAAAACATGTACTTCGCGTGGATGCGTGACGTGCAAGACTGGTGTATCTCTCGTCAACTTTGGTGGGGACATCGTATCCCAGCATGGTACGACAACGATGGTAAAGTTTACGTAGGTCGCACTGAAGAAGAAGTTCGTGAAAAGAACAACCTAGCGCCTGTTGTTGTGCTTAAGCAAGACGACGACGTACTGGATACTTGGTTCTCTTCTGCACTTTGGACGTTCGGCACACAAGGCTGGCCTGAAGATACTGAAGCACTGAAAACATTCCACCCATCTGAAGTACTAGTATCTGGTTTTGATATTATCTTCTTCTGGGTTGCTCGTATGATCATGATGACCATGCACTTCGTGAAAGACGAAGATGGCAAGGCTCAAGTACCTTTCAAAACTGTTTACATGACGGGTCTTATCCGTGATGAAAACGGCGACAAGATGTCTAAGTCGAAAGGTAACGTACTTGACCCAATCGACATGATTGATGGCATCGGCCTTGAAGAGCTAGTAGAAAAGCGTTGTGGCAACATGATGCAACCTAAACTGGCTGCTAAGATCGAAAAAGCGACACGTAAGACTTTCGAAAACGGTATCGAACCATACGGTACTGATGCGCTACGTTTCACTCTTGCTGCTATGGCTTCAACTGGCCGTGACATCAACTGGGATATGAAGCGTCTTGAAGGTTACCGTAACTTCTGTAACAAGCTATGGAACGCAAGCCGTTACGTACTAATGAACACAGAAGAGCACGACTGTGGCATGTCACTGTCTGTAGAAGACCGTGCAAACATGGAATTCTCTCTAGCAGATAAGTGGATTGAATCTCAGTTTGAAGTTGCAGCGAAAGAGTTTAATGCTCACCTAGACAACTACCGTCTAGACATGGCAGCAAACACGCTTTACGAATTCATCTGGAACCAATTCTGTGACTGGTACTTAGAGCTAACTAAACCTGTTCTTTGGAAAGGTACTGAAGCTCAACAACAAGCGACTCGTTACACGCTTATCACGGTTCTTGAGAAGACTCTGCGTCTTGCTCACCCTGTTCTTCCTTACATCACTGAATCTATCTGGCAGAGCGTTAAGCCGCTAGTAGATGGCGTTGAAGGCGAGACGATCATGACTCAAGCGCTTCCTCAGTTTAATGAAGCTAACTTCAATGCTGAGATCGTTGACGACATCGAATGGGTTAAGACTTTCATCACCGCTATCCGTAACCTACGTGCGGAATACGACATTGCACCAAGCCAAGGCTTAGAAGTAATGATCAAGGTTGCTGATGAGAAAGATGCCGCTCGTATCGAAGCGAACAAGATCGTTCTTACTTCTCTAGCTAAGCTAGACGATATTAAAGTTCTAGCTGATGGTGAAGAGACTCCTGCTTGTGCAACTAAACTGGTTGGCAAATCTGAGTTGATGATCCCAATGGCGGGCCTTATCGACAAAGATGCAGAGCTTGCTCGTCTAGATAAAGAAGTCGCTAAGACTCACGGCGAGATTAAACGTATCGAAGGTAAGCTAGGTAACGAAGGTTTCGTTGCTAAAGCACCAGAAGCAGTTATCGCGAAAGAGCGTGAAAAGCTTGAAGGCTACAAGGAAACTCTTGTTAAGCTTGAAGAGCAAAAAGCGACAATCGCTGCGCTTTAAAACCGAGTGAACGAGAAGGCTTCAAACTTCTCGGTCTAAATAGAAAGGTTGGTCTTGGTGACCAGCCTTTTTTTATGTCCCTGATTCCAATATTCCAATGCTTCTCACTCTAGCCGCACTGATTGATAGGTTTCATCTATCAAATTAATCTCTACTTCCCATTATACTTAATGATAATAATTCTCAATAATAGACCTATCAAAACAACACAACGACTGAGTAATTATCATGAAAAAGACACTAACCTTTGCTGCATTACATTTTACTATCGCATTTAGTGTCGCTTATGTACTAACAGGCGACATCTTAATTGGTAGCTTAATCGCTATGATTGAGCCCTCTGTGAATACTGTTGCCTTCTATTTTCATGAAAAGGCGTGGGCTCAAGTTCCAGCTCTTAAAGCTCGCCAGTGGATGACCAAATTAAAAACAGCAAGCTTTGCTACCATCCACTTTAGTGTTGCCTTTACCGTTGTCTACTTGTTGACTGGAGATGCTTTCATAGGCGGCGTGATGGCTTTGCTAGAGCCAACTTTAAATACCGTTGCTTACTACTTCCACGAGAAAGTCTGGTTACGTAAATCAGGCGACCAAATGGCACAACAACAATTCTGTTTGCACCAACATGCTTAGTCACCATATATTGGGTCACATATTAGTGACCCTTTCATAGGCAGATCATGGAACAAATTGCTGAGTTCACCCTTAGACCCATTACACCGCAAGACAACCCAAGCATCGCACAAATCATTCGCCAAGTTTCGGCTGAGCATGGACTCACAGAAGATAAAGGTTATGGCGTAGCCGACCCAACACTCGATGATATGTACTCTGTCTATAGCCAAGCGAATGCAATGTACTGGGTTATCGAACACAACGGAAAGATCGTCGGAGGCGGTGGCTTTGCCCCTCTAGCAGGTAAACCCAATGTGTGTGAGCTGCAAAAGATGTACTTCTTACCGCAAACTCGAGGGCATGGCCTAGCCAAGCGAATTGTCGCTTTGAGCTTAAAGCAAGCCAAACAACTTGGGTATCAACACATGTATTTAGAAACGACGGAGTGCTTGGGTGCTGCGGTCAAACTCTATGAGAAGCTTGGGTTTGAGCATCTTGACTCAGCTTGGGGAGAAACAGGCCACGACGCTTGTGAGGTTGTCATGGCCAAGTCGTTATAAGCAGAATGCGTCGCTATAGCGAAAGAAGATAGCGCTAAAATATACGGAGTTAACGTAGAAAGTTACTGACGCAAGAGGTTGGGTTCAAGGCAACAAAAGAACTCTCTTCTTGCCCATCAAGTACCACTTCTAATGGGTATAGATGCTTAGGGTTAGGGTTCTCAATATCAAAAATGATAGGCGCCTCAACCTGGAACACGACGCCAGTATGTTCTGCGCGCACATCGATCGGCATTACGAGTGTCATACCATTAAACTTGATGGATGCCGATACTAACCCCGCCTTTAGCGTTTGATAGATAACATCCACTTTAAACTCACAGCCACCACCGTGGTGCCAAATCTGCTCTGTAACAACTTGCTCTAGCTTGACGTTTCGAACGAACTGCAGGTATGGCGCTTGCCAAATCCCGATGCGTGAATCAGATTTAGCGATAGCCTGTGAAGAGATAGACGGATCCATATCCTCTTCAAGTAACAGGCTCTCCTCTTCTTCAAGGAAAAGGATCTCGAAACGGTTTCGGCCGGACTGCATATAAGGACGGATATCTTTACGGTATTCAGCTTGGCTACCATCACAATCAAAAACAGCCACACCATTAAGTCGAACTTCAGCAAAGTAATCGACCCCGGCCATCACTAACTCAACAAATGGACACGCCAACATAGCGTCATCTACTTCGATGTCGTGCATCAGGTGCCACTCTTGCTCTGCAATTTCATTTTCACTCAAGCTATCAGGTAGCTTTGAGCTTAACGGAGCCGGAAAAGTGATGTCATCTTGTGGGATAGAGAGATCCGTCAGTGGCGAAATTTGCCAAAGACCATCGAGAAGCAACCGCATATCATTCCTTGAGCTAGATCAATTTTGACCGCATTATAATGAATGAATGCATATAAAGACATTTATTTTTCTGAGGGTAAAAAATGCCAGCTCGAGGCTGGCATTTTTTAAAATTGGGAAAGAATTACTCTTCGCCTTCATCATCTTCGTCTGGGTAGATAGCATCTTCACCTTCGTAGTAAGTGCCCCAACCGTCGTAGATAATGTCAAACTTCTCTGCAAGGTTTACAAGCTTCTCAACTTGCTCATCAATCGCTTCTGCATTCAGAGTACATTGCATCGTTGCATCACAACAAAGTAGCTTATTGCCATCTTCGTCTTCTGTCTCTTCAGCTTCAAGCACTTCAAAGCCCATTTTGAATGCTTCAACAACCGCTTTCTCAAGCACATCGAAATCTTCAGCAAATAGGTGATGCTCGATATCGTATAGAGCTTCAGGATCGCTACCATCTTCAATTAATGCTGTAATGATGTCGCGAGTCTCTTCCTTTTGAAATTCAATTAATTCCGCTACTGATAGATATTCATCTTCGTGAGACATGTGTCTGCTCCAGAGTGTTGACTATGAAAAGATCAAATTTGATTGCCACGAAATATGGCACGGATCGTCCAGAAAAGCCACCCAGATCAGGCCTAGAAAGGTAAGTTTATCGCGAGATCGCAGAGCCAATATCAATTCAAAAGTGAAATCAAAATCACAGAAACAAATTTTCAACATTTTATTAACTGGCTCGTATTTTAGCATTTCGTTTTTGTGGCCACTTTAGGGCTTACTGAATAAAACTTGCGTGATTAGTCACGTTAGGTGCATAGGCTAAACCGCTTTTGGGGTGCATAAATCCTCAGCTTGTTATCAAAAAGTGCATAATAGTGAATAAAAAATCACGATTAATAAGCAAAATTCAATTCTAACAAGCCATCAATTGAGCATAGATCCTCAAAAACGTTGTTCCGTTCGATAGCCAGTTAGTTGGAATTTAATCTGTATAAAATTAAGAACAACAGGTTTTATGACCAATTATTAGCCAAATACCTTGTATTAACTCAATCTACAAAACTTGCATATTACGGACAAGCTTGTCATAAATAGACGCTGGATTAATAGTAAGGATGCAAAATGAGTAAGCTGTACGTTGGCTCCGAAGTCGGTCAATTGAGACGAGTTCTCCTAAATAGACCTGAAAGAGCACTCACCCACCTCACCCCTTCAAACTGTCATGATCTTCTATTTGATGATGTACTTGCCGTTGAAGCCGCTGGTGAAGAACATGATGCCTTTGCAGAAACGCTGCGCAGCCAAGACGTAGAAGTGCTACTGCTGCACGACCTGCTAGTAGAGACGCTTGACGTATCTCAGGCTCGTGAGTGGTTGCTGAATACTCAAATCTCAGATTTCCGTTATGGGCCGACTTTCGCCCGTGACTTAAGAAACTACCTTGCTCAAATGGATAATGAGCATCTAGCAACGATCTTACTCGGTGGCTTGGCCTACTCTGAGCTTCCTATCAAATCATCATCGATGCTGCCTAAAATGCATCGACCACTCGATTTCGTTATCGAGCCACTGCCTAACCACCTATTTACGCGAGATACCTCTTGCTGGGTTTACGGCGGTGTATCGCTTAACCCGATGATGAAGCCTGCACGTCAACGTGAAACGAATCATCTGCGTGCTATCTACCGCTGGCACCCAGTGTTCGCAGGTCAAGATTTCATTAAGTACTTTGGTGATGAAGACCTTCACTACGACAACGCTAACATTGAAGGCGGTGACGTACTGGTTATCGGTAAAGGTGCGGTACTGGTTGGTATTTCAGAGCGTACTAAACCACAAGGTGTCGAAAACCTAGCGGCTAGCCTATTTAGATCAGGCCAAGCGAGCGAAGTGATTGCGATCGATCTACCAAAACACCGCTCTTGTATGCACCTTGATACGGTGATGACACACATGGATATCGACACGTTCTCTGTCTATCCAGAGATCGTGCGTAAAGACCTAGACACTTGGCGCTTAACGCCAAAAGAAAATGGCGAAATGCGTGTCGAGAAAGCTGAAAACTACCTCTCAGCTATTGAAGGCGCGCTAGGCCTTGATCAACTGAAGATCATCACAACCGGCGGTGATAACTACGAAGCTGAGCGTGAACAGTGGAATGACGCAAACAACGTACTGACAGTGAAACCAGGTACCGTGATTGGTTATGAACGTAATGTTTACACCAATGAGAAATACGACAAAGCGGGTATCGAAGTTCTAACGATTCCTGGCAACGAGCTAGGCCGTGGTCGTGGCGGCGCGCGCTGTATGAGTTGCCCTATCGAAAGAGACGGTATCTAAGCTGATAACTCAATAGAGTAAAAATACAATAACTCATCTAGGCCAGTATTCATTTACTGGCCTTTTTTATCAAATTAATAAAATAAATATTCACAAATATAGCATTTTTATGTTTAACTAAGTTCTTCATTGATTCTATATACGCAAGGAGCGAGAGATGGCCTTTAATCTTCGCAATCGTAACTTTCTAAAACTTCTCGACTTTACTCCTAAAGAGATTCAGTTTTTACTCGACCTGTCTGCTGACCTAAAAAAAGCTAAGTATGCAGGTACGGAACAGAAGAAACTCAACGGCAAAAACATTGCTTTGATCTTCGAGAAAGCATCAACTCGAACACGATGTGCGTTTGAAGTGGCCGCCTTTGATCAAGGTGCTCAAGTCTCTTACCTTGGTCCTTCTGGTTCTCAGATTGGTCAAAAAGAATCAATGAAAGATACGGCGCGTGTATTAGGGCGTATGTACGATGGTATCGAATATCGTGGTTTTGGCCAAAGTATCGTTGAAGACTTAGGCGCTTATGCTGGCGTGCCTGTTTGGAACGGCTTAACCGATGAGTTCCACCCTACTCAAATCTTGGCTGATTTCCTCACTATGCTTGAGCATGGCCGCGGGAAGCATCTACACCAAATCAGCTTTGCTTATCTAGGCGATGCACGTAATAACATGGGTAACTCTCTGTTAGTCGGTGCCGCGAAGATGGGCATGGATATTCGCCTTGTCGCGCCTAAAGCGTTCTGGCCAGAAGAGCAGCTTGTCGAAGAGTGCCAAGCTATCGCGCAAAGTACAGGTGCCAAAATCACGCTGACAGAAGACGTTGCCGAAGGCGTGAAAGGCTGTGATTTCCTTTATACCGATGTTTGGGTTTCGATGGGCGAGGCGCCAGAAGCTTGGGACGAGCGTGTTGCGGTTATGACGCCTTATCAAGTGAATATGGATGTTATTAAGCTCACTGGTAACCCTCAAGTGAAATTCATGCACTGCTTACCTGCTTTCCACAACAATGAAACCGTGATCGGCCAACAAGTCGCAGATAAGTATGGAATGAACGGTTTAGAAGTTACTGATGAAGTCTTTGAATCGGATTACTCAATTGTGTTTGATGAAGCTGAGAATCGCATGCATACCATCAAAGCAGTAATGGTTGCGACACTGGGTCAATAGCGAATACTGAAAGTAAACAAAAGCTTGATGTAATCGCTTGCGCTCACAAATTGAAAGCGTATAATTCTCGGCAATTTGTCTGAGAGTAGTGAAAATGACGCCAAGCAATGTTGTGATAAAACATAATGATATTGTGAAAACACATAGTAATATTGTGAAAACACCAAATATTGCTCGTAAGCTAAGATGCTTACCAGGCCGTCTATTCTGCTTTTCAGCACTTTTTTAAAGCCTCCCATTATGGGGGGCTTTTTTATGGCCAATACATTATTGTGGGGAAGAAGATCATGGCGAACTCGCTCTATCAAAAGCACATCATCTCAATTCCAGAGCTTTCTCGTGAAGAGCTAGAATTAATTGTTCAAACGGCAGGTCAGCTAAAGGCTGAACCAAACCCAGAACTCATCAAGAACAAAGTTGTTGCCAGCTGCTTCTTCGAACCTTCTACACGAACTCGTCTCTCTTTTGAAACTGCGATTCAACGCATCGGTGGTGATGTGATTGGTTTCGACAGTGGTGGTAACACTTCTTTGGCAAAGAAAGGCGAAACGCTAGCGGACTCGGTACAGGTTATCTCTTCATACGTTGACGCTTACGTGATGCGTCACCCTCAAGAAGGCGCAGCGCGTCTGGCTTCTGAGTTCTCAAACGGTGTACCTGTTATTAACGCAGGTGACGGCGCAAACCAACACCCAACACAAACGTTACTAGACCTATTCTCTATCGCTGAGACACAAGGCCGCCTCGACAACCTAAACGTTGCATTCGTTGGTGACCTTAAGTACGGCCGTACGGTTCACTCATTGACTCAAGCACTAGCGAAGTTCGACAACATCTGTTTCTACTTCGTGGCTCCAGAAGCTCTAGCGATGCCAGACTACATTTGCGAAGAGCTTGATGAAGCGGGCATCAAGTACCAACTATTGACGGACATGGAAGATGTGATTCCTGAGCTCGATGTCTTGTACATGACTCGAGTTCAAAAAGAGCGCTTCGATGAGTCAGAATACGCGCACATAAAATCCGCATACATCCTGACCGCTTCGATGCTGGAAAATGCACGCGATAACCTGAAGGTTCTGCACCCTCTTCCTCGCGTTGATGAAATTACTGTCGATGTCGATAAAACACCTTACGCTTACTACTTCCAGCAAGCAGAGAATGGTGTTTACGCCCGTGAAGCATTGCTAGCCCTTGTTCTTAACGAAACGCTGTAGAGGAGAGATATCATGTCTAAAGAGACTCAATTACAAGTTGAAGCAATCAGAAACGGTACTGTTATCGACCATATCCCAGCCAATATCGGGATCAAGGTGCTAAAACTGTTCGACATGCACAACTCTCATCAGCGCGTGACGATTGGCCTGAATCTACCGTCTTCTGCACTGGGCGGAAAAGACCTGCTCAAGATTGAGAATGTGTTTATCACAGAAGAACAGGCGAGCAAGCTGGCACTTTATGCGCCTCATGCAACAGTGAACCAAATAGAAGATTACGAAGTAGTTAAGAAGCTACCACTAGAACTTCCTGAGCAAATCAACGATGTGTTCGAGTGTCCAAATACTAACTGTATTACTCACAATGAACCGGTTGAAAGTAGCTTTAAGATCTTTGAAAAGAAAGAAGATATTCGATTGAAGTGTAAGTATTGCGAAAAAGTCTTCTCTCGCGAGATCGTGACAGAAAGATAACGTCATACTGCAAAGAAGACCGAATGTAAAAACTATCAAATACCTCGCCTGTGCGGGGTATTTTGCGCTTTACCTATCCAAAGTTTGAAGGCACACTGAAAATTGATTTTTATCTAATAACTGATGGAATAAACCAATGACTAAAGTACTTCACACAGAATCTGCTCCAGCTGCAATCGGCCCATACGTACAAGGCGTTGACCTTGGCAACATGGTACTGACTTCTGGTCAAATCCCAGTAAATCCAGCAACTGGTGAAGTATCTGCTGATATCGCAGAGCAAGCTCGCCAATCTCTAGACAACGTTCAAGCGGTTGTTGAAGCTTCAGGCCTGACTGTAAAAGACATCGTAAAACTAACGGTATTCGTTAAAGACCTAAACGACTTCGGCACAGTAAACGAAGTTTACGGTAAATTCTTCGATGAGCACGGCGTTGCAAACTACCCTGCACGTTCATGTGTTGAAGTAGCTCGTCTGCCAAAAGATGTAGGTATCGAGATCGAAGCTATTGCGGTTCGCAAATAGGTTTTAATCTTTAGATTAAACACCTTCTAATAAACGACTTAGCGTAATACTGGGTGTTTATTAGATACAAAAAAAGGTTGCCCAGTTGGCAACCTTTTTTATTGTTCATCGTTTCGCTTAGATAATTACTTTTTATTAAGCTCAACCACTTCTTTGTCTAACTCTTCAAGTTTCGCAGCCATCTGCTCACGAGCTAGGTTAGCCAGTTCACGAACATTAGACTTGTCGTAGCCTTCAGTGCTGATTGGTGGCAGCATTTCAACAATCACGTGACCATTGTTCCAACGGTTTAGCTTCACGCCACCGGTTGAGCTACACACGATAGGGACGATAGGCAAGCCAGCACCAATCGCAGCATGGAATGCACCTGTTTTGAATGGCAGCAGACCACGGCCACGAGAACGAGTGCCTTCAGGGAACATCCAAACTGAAACATCGCTCTCTTTTAGACTCGTCACGACCTGATCAATCGTACCTACCGCTTTGCTACGGTTAGCACGGTCAATTAGGATGTTACCCGTCAACCAGTAAAGCTGACCAAATAGAGGCATCCACACTAGGCTTTTCTTACCAACAGTTACCACTTTTGGCGTTACCGCTGATGAAATCGTGAATAGATCCCAGCTGTTTTGGTGGTTCGCCACATAAACATGTTGGCCGCGAGAGTAGGCATCTTCTGGGATGCGAAGCTCTAACTTCATGCCGAAGATCTTCGACATGCGACCGAAATAACGGCCAAAGGTAAATACGTGTTTCGGGTTGCGTGGACTTAATAGGCAGTAACCACAACCAAATACAAACATAAGAATCGCAAATATCGCCACTGCGAAAATACGTAATATTGCTATCATTTTGTTCCTCACCGACCGCCAAGTTGATTCATCTATTCGCGCAAAAATGAGCAATAGATTTACTCGCGGTAAATACAACTATAAAAAAGCCGAAACCAAGGTTCCGACTTTTATGTTTTCATCTTACTGATTCATGAATCCACTAACCTAGGTTAGTTCGACTCACTAAATCGTGTAATGTTTGCGCCTAAGGCTGACAATTTATCTTCAATCTTATCGTAGCCACGATCGATGTGATAAATACGGTCAACGATGGTTTCACCTTGAGCAATACAGCCAGCAATAACAAGGCTCGCAGATGCGCGAAGGTCCGTTGCCATTACTTGAGCGCCGCTCAGTTTTTCCGTTTCACCACAGATAGCCGTGTTACCTTCGATTTCCGCTTTTGCACCCATTCGCTGTAACTCAGGAATGTGCATAAAACGGTTTTCAAAGATAGTCTCAGTGATAACACCACTGCCCTTCGCCATCATGTTAAGCAGAGTAAACTGTGCTTGCATGTCGGTTGGGAAACCAGGGTGAGGTGCCGTTACGATTTTCACCGCTTTCAGTTCACGACCCGTCATATCAAGACTGATCCAGTCTTCGCCCGTTTCAACCTTCGCACCCGCTTCTTCAAGCTTCGCTAAGGCAGCTTCAAGAAGATGAGCGTTGGTGTTGCGACAAACCACTTTACCGCCAGAAACAGCAGCAGCAACCAGGAAAGTACCTGTTTCAATACGGTCAGCAACCACAGAGTGTTGGCCACCACCAAGACGTTCAACGCCTTCGATAGTAATCGTATCTGTACCTGCGCCAGAAATTTTAGCACCCAGTTTGTTTAGGAAGTCAGCCGTATCAACAATCTCAGGCTCACGCGCTGAGTTATCGAGTACTGTTGTTCCTTCCGCTAGCGTTGCTGCACACATGATAGTAATGGTGGCACCCACACTTACTTTATCCATCACGATGTGCGCGCCTTTCAGACGGCCATCAACACTTGCTTTCACATAACCATCTTCCAACTTAATGGTCGCACCTAGTTGCTCTAGGCCGTGGATATGCAGATCAACAGGTCGAGCACCAATTGCACAACCGCCTGGAAGTGACACTTGGCCTTCACCAAAACGAGCGACTAGAGGACCTAAAGCCCAGATAGAAGCACGCATTGTTTTCACTAAATCGTAAGGCGCACAAAATTCATTAATTTCGCTGCCATCGACATGAACACTACCATTACGCGATACTTTTGCGCCTAAACGCTTAAGCAGTTCCATCGTAGTATCGATGTCACGTAGGTGAGGAACGTTACTTACTTCAACTGGCTCTTCAGCAAGAATTGAAGCAAATAAGATAGGTAGCGCTGCATTTTTTGCGCCTGAGATCGTCACTTCACCGCTTAGCGGCTTATCCGATCCAATAACTCGAAACTTTTCCATCATAAACCTTAAAGTGACATCAGTTTCTTATCACGTTCCCACTCTTCCGGCGTGAAAGCCTTAATAGAAAGAGCATGGATGTCATTGCGTTGAATGTATTCCATTAGTGGGCCGTAGATTAGTTGCTGCTTCTTAACTCGATTCATGCCGTCAAAACATGGATCAACCGCAACAACTTCGTAATGACTGCCTTCCCCTTTCACGAAAATTTCCTGAAGGTTCAGTGCTTCTGCTAATAATTCTTGTACTTTTGTGCTGTCCACAAATAGCTCCTGCCTAATTTTTTATGTGTTCTGCCATCATTGGCTGGATATTGCTCAATTGGAACAACGTTCGTAATTGTTCTGGCACGAAACTGAGCATTATATGACAGTTTTGATTTTTTGCATGCTCTAATAAGTGAATTAGCATCACCATTCCTGCTGAATCGACTCGGTTTATATGGCTAAGGTCAATTTCAACGCTCGATTCCGTCGTTTGCCACTTTTCCAATATACGCCAGATTGCAGGGACACTGTCTCGGTCTAAATCACCGAACAGTTGATACTCTTTAGAGCTTAGTGCTTGCCATTGAGAATGGCTCATTATTTGTTACTCTCAAAACGAATCGGTTGTGCGGCTAATTTCTCTAGTTCGTCTGCAACTTGTAAGATGCCTTCTTGACGAATCTTAGTATTCCACTCCGATTGCTTGCTCGACAACAAACTAATACCTTCGGCAACCATATCAAATGCTTTCCACTCGCCAGATTTCTTGTCTTTGCGAAGCTTAAATTCAAGCTTAATGTTTGGTCGCGGCGTATCGATGATGTCGACCTTGATACTGGTAATGCGGCTATCCGCTTTGATTTTTGGTTCTGGACCAAATTCAATCGTCTGATCTGTGTATTGAGTCAGCACTTGGGCATAAGAAGAAACAAGGTATTTACGGAATGAATCGATAAACACGCCCACGTCTTTTCTATCCGCGCCTTTCAAGTTTGGTCCAAGTAACTTAAGAGCTGCATATTGTGCATTCACATAAGGCATCAACTCTTCTTCCACGATGACCTTCAATAACTCTGGATCTTGGTGGATGTTGTCTTGTTCACTCTTCAAACGCTCAAATGCCACTTCGGCAACTTGAGTCATCATCTGGTAAGGCTGAGTACGGTCAATCGATTCTGCAGCAAAGGCTTGGGTAGAAATAAGCAACGCCATTGCCGCCATAAACATTGATTTCAAGTAACCAATAGCTTTTAAATAACTAATAGTTTTCAACATTATCTTATTCCTTAGCTTCGCTGTCATTAGAACCACCAACGCTATACAGCACTTGGCCAATCAAATCTTCTAGTACCAATGCTGACTTAGTGTCTTCAATCGAATCACCATCGACCAACATCTCTTCATCATCAAAAATGAAGCCTGGAACCAGACTAATGTACTGCTCACCAATTAAGCCAGATGTTAAAATTTGAGCACTAGAGGTATCTGGAAATTGTGAGTACTTCCCGTCAATAGACAGTTCAACGACAGGAAGGTAGCTCTCGGTATCAAGCTCAATGCTTTTAACTCGTCCAACAACGACGCCACCCACTTTCACTGGAGAACGAACTTTTAGGCTGCCAATGTTGTCAAAGGTCGCTTTTAGATTGTAAGTATGGTTCGAACCTATGCCTTTTACGTCAGCGACTTGAAAGATCATGATTAAGATTGCGCAAATTCCGGCAATAACAAAGGTGCCGACCCATAATTCTAATTTTCGAGTTTGTTGCATGATTAATTCCCAAACATCAATGCGGTAAGAACAAAATCTAGCCCTAGTACCGCTAGAGAAGAGTGCACTACAGTGCGTGTGGTTGCCTGACTGATACCTTCTGAAGTCGGTACTGCGTCATAACCATTGAAAAGTGCGATCCAAGTTACGGTGATAGCGAAGACCATACATTTGATCATGCTGTTACCAATATCTCGGCCAAGTTCTACTGAAGACTGCATCGCAGACCAGAAACTGCCGTGATCAATGCCTTTCCAATCAACACCAACCAGTTGACCGCCCCAAATACCTACCGCCATAAAAATCATAGCAAGCAATGGCATTGAGATAAGCCCGGCCCAAAGACGTGGTGCAATAATGCGTTTAAGAGGGTCAACGGCCATCATCTCAAGGCTTGAGATCTGCTCTGTTGCCTTCATTAACCCAATCTCTGCCGTGAGTGCTGAACCGGCTCGACCTGCAAATAATAACGCAGTCACCACAGGCCCCAACTCACGCAACAGTGAAAGCGCGACCATTTGACCAAGGTTTCCCTCAGCGCCGTAGTCAATTAACACGACATAGCCCTGCAGGCTGAGCACCATGCCGATAAACAGACCCGAAACTAAAATAATAGCCAATGACTGAACGCCAACGCTATAAAGTTGTTTTACTAATAAGGGGAAGTTTTTTAGTCGCGGGATGCCAAACAAAGCCCCAAATAACATCAGGCTTGCTCGACCAAATGACTCACAGCTCGCAAGTGTACGCTTACCGACACCCGCAATAGTTTTAACAATCATATTAAAACAAATCCTTTTCTAAGCTCTTCGCAGGGAATCTAAATGGTACTGGACCATCGGCTTCGCCTTGCAAAAATTGCTGCACTCTCGGATCGCTATTGTTGTACAACTCATCAGGTGTTCCAGCGGCAATAATCTTGCTATCTGCCATGAGGTAAACCCAATCAGCAATACTCATCACCTCTGGCACATCGTGAGAAACAACAATCGAGGTTAAGCCCAAGGCTTGATTGAGATTTCGTATCAATTCAACCAATACGCCCATGGTGATGGGATCTTGGCCAACAAACGGCTCATCGTACATGATAAGTTCTGGATCCAGTGCGATTGCGCGCGCCAGTGCGGCACGCCTAGCCATTCCGCCAGACAACTCACTCGGCATCAATTGCGCAGCACCACGTAATCCTACCGCTTCAAGCTTAAGTAATACGATGGTACGAATGAATTTTTCATTAAGTTCAGTGTGCTCTCGCAGCGGAAACGCCACATTATCAAAGACATTGAGATCCGTAAAAAGCGCACCCGATTGGAATAGCATGCTCATTTTCTTACGTGCTTGATATAGCTTTCGACGTGATAATGCAGGGATATTGTCACCATCAAACCAAACTTCGCCTTCATCTGGCGGCAGTTGCCCACCGATCAAACGCAGTAAAGTCGTTTTGCCGATCCCAGACGGCCCCATGATGGCGGTTATCTTGCCTTGAGGCACCTCTAAACTGATGTCATCAAAGATAACGCGGTCACCGCGTGAGAAGCTGAGGTTCTTAACTTTCACAAGCTCAGTGTTCAACATATTTTTGTTGTTTCCTTGCTTTAAAAAACGCCAATTATGGCTGCAATAATAATGAGTCTACTTTAGAATTAAAAGCACTGTTCAATTAATTCATATTAAACAGGAATCTATGCAGGGATTTGAAAGCATTAGGAAATTATCTATTGATCTCTCTTTCTTGCCTGCTAACTGGTAATTAATTTGCCGAGTGACTTCCCTTTTATCTAGCAACAGGTCAAAATTAGCGGTTAATTCTCCGTTTTTATTAATTTTTTAGGAATCATCATGCTTGAAGCGATTGCGTTTCTTATTATCGGTCTAGGTTTTTTGGTGTGGAGTGCAGATAAGCTGGTTTACGGTGCCGCTGCTCTTGCTCGCAACTTCGGTATTTCACCACTAGTTATCGGTATGACGATCTTAGCAATGGGGTCTTCGGCTCCTGAAATGATGGTTTCTGCGACAGCAGCCCTTGATGGCAAAACAGATACAGCTGTAGGCAACGTACTGGGCTCTAACATCGCCAACATCGCGCTGATTTTAGGTATTACAGCCCTTATCAAGCCGTTATCGATTAGCTCAGGCGTGATTCGTCGTGAACTACCATTAATGATCGGTGTCACTCTGCTAGCGGGCGCCCTATTGTGGGATAACCATTTAGGCTTCTATGAAGGCGTGTTGTTGTTTGTTCTTTTTGCCGCGTTTTTGTTTGCTATGTTGCAAATCAGCCGCAGCGAGAAAAAGAACGGCGATGCTTTCCTTGATGAGCAAGAATCAGAGATCCCTGAAGGCGTAAGTAACCCTAAGGCTGCAATGTGGGTCGTGATTGGTCTAATCGTCCTACCTTTAGCTGCTGATATGCTGGTAGATAACGCTGTGATCATCGCGAAGTTCTTCGGCATGAGCGACCTTGTCATTGGTTTAACCATCATTGCTGTTGGTACTAGCCTTCCTGAACTTGCAGCATCACTAGCCGGCGTTATGAAGGGTGAAGATGATATGGCTGTAGGTAATATCATTGGTTCAAACGTATTCAACATCCTTGCTGTTATGGGTATCCCGGGCATCCTAAACCCTTCGATCTTGAGCGAGTTCGCTATGGGTCGTGACTTCTGGGTAATGCTAGGCGTATCGCTACTACTTGTTGTGATGGCACTAGGAAAATCTCGTAGTGTGAATCGTATTGAAGGCGGCGTGTTAATTGTGACGTTCGTGGCCTACCAAAGTTACCTATTAATGAACATGTCGGCTTAATTGTTGATTTAACTTCCCGTACTTGGAGTATTTGATGTCTCAGCCATTTGATTACCGCAGCGTTGCAAAACAAGTTTTGGAAACCGAAGTTGCAGGTCTCACTCAATTAGACCAATATTTTAATGATGATTTTTGTAAAGCTTGCGACCTTATCCTGAACAACAAAGGCAAAGTCGTTGTGATGGGCATGGGTAAATCAGGCCACATTGGCAACAAAATCGCAGCAACATTGGCAAGTACCGGGACATCGGCTTTCTTTGTTCACCCAGGCGAAGCGGCGCATGGCGACTTAGGCATGATCGAACCTGGTGATATTGTGATTGCAATATCCAACTCCGGCGAATCGGGAGAAATCCTCAGCCTATTTCCTGTGTTAAAGCGTCTGAGCATCAAGATCATCAGCATGACAGGCAAGCCAGCATCAAACATGGCAACCCTGTCTGATATCCATTTACAAATTTCAGTACCGGAAGAAGCTTGTCCGCTGGGCTTAGCACCAACAACAAGCACCACGGCGACTTTGGTCATGGGTGATGCATTAGCCGTTGCACTTTTGCAGGCTCGAGGCTTCACCGCTCAAGACTTTGCCCTGTCTCATCCTGGCGGCGCTTTAGGTCGTCAGCTGCTGTTGAAGCTCGACGACATCATGCACACAGGCGATTCACTTCCTGTTGTAGCACCCGACGCACTAGTAAGAGACGCTCTACTAGAGATATCTCAGAAAGGCTTAGGCATGACAGCAATCGTTGGTGAAGATGGCCAAATGGCCGGTATTTTTACCGATGGTGATTTACGCCGTATCTTAGACAAACGCGTTGATATCCATAACACGCAGATCGGTGATGTGATGACGCTAAACCCGACGGTAGCCGAGCCAAACATGCTCGCGGTTGAGGGCTTAAACTTGATGCAAGCGAAGAGCATCAATGGCCTGATGTTATGCCAAGAAGGTAAATTAGTAGGAGCGTTAAACATGCATGACTTACTGAAAGCAGGAGTAATGTAATGACACAGACAGTCGAAACTCTATACGGCACTGTTAATTCAGATGTATTTGCGATTGCAAAAGAGATCAAACTGCTGATTTGCGATGTCGATGGTGTCTTCTCTGATGGTCGCATCTACATGGGCAACAACGGTGAAGAGCTGAAAACCTTCCACACTCGTGACGGTTACGGTATCAAATCACTGATGAACGCAGGCATTGAAATCGCGATCATCACGGGTCGCAAATCTCAAATTGTTGAGAATCGTATGACCGCTCTAGGCATTAAGCTGATTTATCAAGGTCAAGACGATAAAGTTAAGGCATACCAAGATATTTGCGATAAGCTTTCTGTAAACCCTGAAAATACAGGTTACATCGGAGACGATCTGATTGACTGGCCTGTAATGGAAAAAGTTGGCTTGAAGGTCTGTGTGGCAGATGGGCACCCGCTACTTGCAAAGCGTGCAAACTACGTGACAACCATTAACGGTGGTCATGGCGCGGTACGTGAAGTCTGTGACCTTATTTTACAAGCAAGAAATGAACTCGACGTGCATAAAGGTTTAAGCATATGAGTTTTACTCGTATTATCTATTTAATACTCATATTTATTGCCTCTTGGTCGACCTATTACTTGTACGACAAAGAGCAAACATCAACGATACAAGTGGCTCCAAATTTGGAGCTGCCCGCGTTTAGTGGCAAAAGCCTGAACAACATTAGCTACGACGAAAGCGGTATTCGCAGCTATCAGGTTGAATCGACGTATTTAGAACACTACTCAGTAGTTGGCGATACGCACTTTCAAAACCCAGTTCTTTCGGTATTCCGTGAAGGGCACACGATTGAATGGCAAGTCACCGCTGATCGCGCGATTATGGATGAGAATCAAGTTGTCACGTTTTATGACAACGTCGTGGCAAAGAACCTGTTGCCAGAAGCCAGCTTCGATACAATGACCACAGATAAAATGGTTGTTGAGCTGCCTAGCCGAGATTTTTATTCAGAGACTCCGGTCCATATGATCGGTACATTTTTTGAAACTGAGGGACAAGCAATGAAAGGTAACTTCGGTACCAACAATGCAACCCTCTTTAATTCTGTTCAAGGTAGATATGAAACTCTTACACCTTAGTTTATTCGCTTTGACCCTTGCGGCACCTAATGTCTATGCTCTGTCTTCGGATAGTGAGCAACCTGTCTACATTGACTCAGACAGCCAGCAATTGGATATGAAAAGTAACCAAGTGACTTTCCTTGGTGATGTGAACCTTAAACAAGGCAGCATCAATATCAATGCCGATAAGGTTATTGTTACTCGTAACGCCGTAAACGGTGAGATTGAAGAAATTCAAGGCTTCGGTAAGCCAGCAACCTTCTCTCAGCTTACTGACGACGGTAAGACACTCTACGGTGAAGCTGACGACCTGCACTACCAGCTTGTTGCCGACCGACTGATCATGACTAAGAATGCGATGTTATCTCAAGATGGCAGCATCATTCGCGGTTCTAAGATCACTTACCAGATCGGCTCTCAGAAATTAGTCGCTGACAGTGGTGAAAACAAACGAGTGTCAACGGTTTTACAACCAACGGAAGTGAATAAGTAACGATGGCTGTTCTTAAAGCAAAAAACCTAGCGAAAACCTACAGTAAACGTAAGGTTGTTACCGATGTAAGCTTACAGGTAGAGTCAGGCCAGATCGTCGGTCTGCTTGGGCCTAACGGTGCAGGTAAAACCACATCTTTCTATATGATTGTTGGTTTGGTGGCGCGTGATGAAGGTACCATCAGCATTGATGACCGAGACATCAGTATCTTACCAATGCACAGCCGCTCTCGTCTTGGTATCGGTTACCTGCCTCAAGAAGCATCGATTTTCCGTAAGTTGTCCGTAGAGAACAACATCATGGCGGTTTTACAAACCCGTGATGAAATGACCAACGAACAACGCCAAGATAAGCTGGAAGACCTGCTAGAAGAGTTCCACATCCAACATATCCGCACCAGCAATGGTATGGCTCTGTCGGGTGGTGAGCGTCGTCGTGTAGAGATTGCTCGTGCACTAGCAGCAAACCCGCAGTTCATTCTATTGGATGAACCATTCGCCGGTGTTGACCCGATCTCAGTAATCGATATCAAAAAAATCATTGTTCACCTGCGTGATCGCGGCTTGGGCGTTTTGATTACCGACCACAACGTTCGTGAAACATTAGACGTGTGTGAAAAAGCTTACATCGTAAGCCAAGGACACCTGATCGCTGAGGGTACTCCTGAAGATGTTCTCAATAACGAACAAGTTAAACAAGTTTATCTAGGCGAACAATTCCGTCTATGATTATATAGAGAGTATCGAGAGTTCTAAGAATAATAACTAGGTAAGTCACACTGAATGAAACCCTCATTACAACTTAAGCTAGGCCAACAGTTAGCAATGACTCCTCAATTGCAGCAAGCGATTCGTTTGTTGCAATTGTCTACTTTAGATTTGCAGCAAGAGATTCAAGAAGCACTTGAATCTAACCCACTACTCGATGTCGAAGAAGGCAATGAAGATACGCCAACATCGGAAGAAAAACCTAGCAGTGACGAAAAAGAAACTGTTGAAGCCACAGAGCAAGACTTACCTGATAGCTCAGACTTAATCGAAAAATCAGAGATTGGCAACGAACTAGAAATCGACACAACTTGGGAAGACGTCTACAGCGCGAACACCGGTAACACGGGTATTGCGATTGATGACGACATGCCGGTTTATCAAGGCGAAACCACTCAAAGCCTGCACGATTACCTACTTTGGCAACTCGACTTAACGCCATTCACTGACACCGACCGAAGCATCGCTTTTGCATTAATCGATGCCATCGACGACTACGGCTACCTCACTGTAACTTGTGAAGACATCCTTGAAAACTTCGACAATGAAGAGATCGAGCTTGATGAAATTGAAGCGGTACGTAAACGAATTCAGCAGTTTGATCCGCTAGGTGTCGGTTCAGTCAACCTGCAAGATTGCTTGTTACTGCAACTGGCAACCTTTCCCCAAGATACGCCTTGGCTTAACGAAGCTAAGTTAGTACTTACTAGCCATATCGACCAACTCGGCAATCGCGATTACAAACTGGTTATCAAAGAGACCAAGTTGAAAGAAGCAGAACTACGTGAAGTTTTGCAACTGATTCAACAGCTGGACCCTCGTCCTGGCAGTAAGATTACTCCGGATGAAACTGAGTATGTGGTTCCAGATGTATCTGTCTTCAAAGACCTTGGCAAATGGTTAGTGACCATTAACCCTGATAGCGTGCCTAAGTTGAAAGTGAATCAGCAGTACGCTGATCTGGGCAGTAAAGGCAACAGCGCCGACAATCAATACATCCGCTCAAATTTGCAAGAAGCAAAGTGGTTAATTAAAAGCCTAGAGAGCCGAAATGAGACGCTACTCAAAGTTGCGCGATGCATTGTTGAACATCAGCGTGATTTCTTCGAACATGGCGAAGAAGCGATGAAGCCAATGGTTCTTAATGATGTTGCGTTAGCTGTTGATATGCACGAATCCACGATCTCTCGTGTGACGACTCAAAAATTCATGCATACGCCACGTGGCATCTTCGAGCTCAAATACTTTTTCTCAAGCCATGTCAGCACTGACAATGGCGGTGAATGTTCATCTACAGCAATTCGCGCACTCATCAAGAAGCTTGTCGCAGCGGAAAATACCGCGAAGCCTCTAAGTGATAGTAAGATTGCTGCTTTACTGGCTGACCAAGGAATTCAGGTAGCTAGACGTACCATAGCGAAATACCGTGAGTCTCTGGGCATTGCCCCATCGAGTCAGCGTAAACGCCTGCTATAAGCTCATTTAGTCGCTAGTTACTTAGCAACTATGATCAGGCAACCAACTGAAAAGGAAAGTCTATGCAAATCAATATTCAAGGCCATCACGTTGATCTTACCGATTCAATGCAAGACTATGTTCACACCAAATTCGACAAACTTGAGCGCTTCTTTGATCATATCAATAGCGTTCAGGTTGTTTTAAAAGTTGAGAAAATCAATCAAATCGCAGAAGCTACCCTGCATATAAATCAGGGGGAAATCCATGCGACAGCAACAGATGAAAGCATGTATGCCGCGATTGATTCATTGGTTGATAAACTCGTCCGCCAACTCAACAAGCACAAAGAAAAGCTAAGTAGTCACTAACATGCAATTAAGCGAAGTACTTTCATTGGACTGCACCAAAAGTGCAGTCCAATGCACAAGCAAAAAAAGAGCCCTTGAGCTCATCAGCCAGATAGCAGCTGAGAGCTGCGGTCAAGATTCAACAGAGCTATTTGAGTGTATGTTGAGCCGTGAGAAGATGGGCAGTACCGGTATTGGTAATGGTATCGCGATTCCCCATGCTCGTATGAATGTCAGTGATAAAGCGATAGCTGTATTACTACAATGCCAAGATCCTATCGAATTTGATGCGATTGATAATCGTCCTGTCGACCTACTATTTGCCCTGCTTGTTCCGAGTGAACAATGCAAAGAGCATCTAAAAACCCTTTCTTGTATGGCAGAACGACTAAACGACAAGCAGACTCTTAAACAGCTGCGTAATGCTCAGAGCGATCAAGAGCTTTACGACATCATGATTCAAGTGCCAACTTGCGAGCAATAACATGCGATTAATCGTGGTTAGTGGCCAATCAGGGGCCGGTAAAAGTGTTGCGTTACGAGTCCTAGAAGACTTGGGGTATTACTGTGTCGATAATCTACCAGTAAACCTGCTCAACAACTTTGTCGAATCGGTACGCGAAAGCAACCAAAACGTTGCGGTAAGTATTGATATACGTAACCTACCGAAAGAGCCTCAGTTAGTCACCGACACGCTCGAGCAACTCGAGTCAGCTACAAACATCGATGTTGATGTATTGTTCCTCGATGCCAGCAAGCAGACACTCCTTAAGCGCTACAGCGAAACCCGCAGAATCCACCCTTTATCAATTGGCCAAGAAAAGCTCTCTCTTGAGCAAGCGATTGATTTAGAGAAGACACTTCTGACACCTCTCGCAGAGCACGCCCGCATTGTGATCGACAGCAGTGACTGCAACCTCTACGAATTGAGTGAAAAGGTTCGATTTAAAGTTGAAGGCAAAGAGAAGCAAGAGCTGATCATCGTCTTTCAATCTTTCGGTTTTAAGTATGGCTTGCCAAGTGATGCCGACTACGTGTTTGATGTTCGCTTTTTGCCGAACCCTCACTGGGAACCTGCACTACGACCACTAACCGGGCTAGATGCACCAATTCACTCCTTTCTAGAAGAACACTCAGAAGTTCTGGAACTCAAGCAACAGATCCAAGGCTTTGTTGAACAGTGGTTACCAATGTTAGAGAAGAACAATCGCAGTTACCTAACGGTCGCGATTGGCTGTACTGGCGGCAAACACCGCTCGGTTTATCTAACCCAGAAAATTGGTGAGTACTTTGAGCAACTTGGCCATCAAGTTCAAATCAGACACGCCTCCCTAGAGAAGCACCAACAGGGCTAACCATGGAATTAACTCGAACTGTACTGATCCAAAATCGCTTGGGTCTTCACGCTAGAGCAGCCGTAAAGTTGGTTGAGCTTGC
The DNA here is from genome assembly GCF_041471145.1 of Vibrio sp. 10N.261.54.A5. Lineage (NCBI taxonomy): Bacteria > Pseudomonadati > Pseudomonadota > Gammaproteobacteria > Vibrionales > Vibrionaceae > Vibrio > Vibrio sp. 10N.261.54.A5. The sequence continues at coordinate 32,245 of NZ_JBFRNU010000011.1, forward strand.
ACAAAGCTTTGATGCAACCATCACTATCCATAGCGAAGAAGATAAAACAGCAACAGCAGACAGCGTAATGGGGTTACTTATGCTGGAATCAGCGCAAGGGCAACATATTACGATTCAAGCTGCAGGTACCGATTCACAGCAAGCACTGGATGCCGTCTGTCATCTCATTGAAGACAAGTTTGATGAGGGTGAGTAGCGAAAACGCTTCACTCACAACGCCTAAGACTCAAACAACGAACCAACCAATATTAAATCTTAGTTCTATCTAAGTTTATGATTTAAATAAGCCCTAGAATTAAGTTACTATTCCAAGCATTGTAAGAATAATGAGATAGGAGGAAAATATGGCAGAGCAATTAGAATTCGACCAAGCTCACCAAACCCTCCAAGAAGTCAGCGAAGCCCTAGAAAACGGCCGATTTGTTCACGTACGCCGACAACTTCAGGACATGGAGCCTGAAGATATTGCACACCTTTTAGAAGCCTCCCCTCGCAAAAGTCGTGACGTACTCTGGCAACTCACCGATCCTGAAGACTACGGTGAAATTCTTGATGAACTAAACGAAGACGTCAAAGATGCTCTTGTGTCGAAAATGGCACCTGAGACCTTGGCAGAAGCAACCGAAGGTATGGAAACCGATGACGTCGCGTACGTACTTCGAAGCCTACCCGACGATGTTTCTCGCGAAGTCCTTTCTCAAATGGACTCCGTCGATCGTGCATTAGTTGAAACTGCCCTGTCGTACCCTGAAGATTCAGCGGGTGCGATCATGAACACCGACGTAATCACGATTCGTGGTGATGTCGATGTTGACGTTGTATTGCGCTACATGCGTATGCGTGGCGAACTGCCGGATGCAACTGATGCTCTGTATGTTATTGATGAAGAAGAACGTCTTATCGGTAACCTATCACTTACCACGCTAGTAACGACTCAACCTGATGTCCCTGTTTCAGAAGTGATGGATGATGCCGACGAAGCGATCGCGGTAGAAACCAGTGCGTCAGATATCGCGAGCCTGTTTGAACGTCGTAACTGGGTTTCTGCGCCTGTCATCGATAGTAACCAGCACCTTGTTGGTCGTATCACCATCGATGACGTGGTTGATGTTATCCGTGAAGATGCCGAACACTCAATGATGAGTATGGCGGGTATGGACGATGACGAAGATACCTTCGCACCGGTCGTAAAATCTGCTCGTCGTCGTAGTGTGTGGCTTGGTGCTAACGTACTCGCAGCACTGGCGGCAGCATCTGTATCAAACATGTTTGAAGCAACGCTCGATCAAATGGCAGCGATTGCGGTTCTGATGACTATCGTGCCTTCGATGGGGGGTGTTGCGGGTAACCAAACCGTTGCTCTGGTGATTCGTGGTTTGGCACTCGGTCATATCGGTGACAGTAACAAACGCGAACTGCTACTCAAAGAGGCAGCCATCGGCTTCCTAAACGGCGTTCTATGGGCCGTTATCATTGGTGGTATCGTGGTGGCTTGGAAAGGTAACTGGATACTGGGAGGCATCATCTCAGCGGCGATGATGACCAACTTGATTGTCGCAGGTATTGCTGGTGTAACTATCCCAGTGATGTTGAAGAAGATGAATATCGATCCAGCCCTTGCTGGCGGTATGGCACTGACCACAGTAACCGATGTTATTGGCCTATCGGTGTTCCTAGGCTTAGCGACCATACTGATCTAGTTAGCATAAGCAGTTAGCCAATTTTTGGCGAAATACAGAAAACAAAAAGGGAGCCACGGCTCCCTTTTTTAATTCATCAGATTCGCTTTAATTGAATTACTCACCCGCGACTTTCATCGACTCAAGCAGGATAGAACCCGTTTGAATTTGCGAACGTGTTTCTACGTCGTTACCCACAGCAACAATCTGAGTAAACATGTCTTTTAGGTTACCTGCGATTGTTACTTCTGATACTGGGTATTGGATCTCTCCGTTTTCAACCCAGAAACCTGCAGCGCCACGTGAATAATCACCCGTTACGGTGTTTACGCCTTGGCCCATCACTTCAGTGACTAGGAAGCCAGTACCCAACTCTTTTAGCATCTGCTCAAAGTTTTGACCGGTCGATTTAACGAACCAGTTATGAATACCACCAGCATGACCGGTTGGCGTCATATCCATCTTACGTGCGGCATAGCTCGTTAGTAGGTAAGTTGCTAGCACACCGTCAGTGATGATTTCACGATCTTGAGTGAACACACCTTCGCTATCGAATGGGCTTGAAGCCAAACCACGCAAGATATGTGGTCGCTCAGAAATGTTAAACCAGTCAGGTAGGATTTTCTGACCGAGATGATCCAATAGGAATGACGACTTGCGGTAAAGGTTACCGCCACTGATCGCCATAACAAGGTGACCAATCAAGCCAGTTGCCACATCATTAGCGAACATAATTGGGTACTGGCCTGTTGGTAGCTTTTTCGCATCCAAACGGCTAATGGTCTTTTCTGCAGCTTCTTGACCTACACGCTCAGGCGTCCACAGCTCGTCACGGTGACGTGCAACGGTGTAGCTGTAGTCACGCTCCATCTCACCGTTAGCGCCTTGTCCAATTACACAGCAGCTCGTGCTATGACGACTAGAAGCATAGCTTGCTAGTAAGCCATGGCTGTTACCATAAACCTTAACGCCATAGTGGCTGTCGTAGCTTGCGCCATCACTCTGTTTGATCTTATCGCTATAAGCTAACGCTTGCTTCTCAGCAGCAATCGCAATCTCAGCGGCATAGTCAGGGTTTGGTTCATCAGGGTGAAAAAGATCCAAATCTGGAATTTCTTTTACCATGTATTCTTTTGCCGCAGGACCGGCAAATGGGTCTTCAGAAGTGTACTGAGCGATATCAAGTGCGGCCGCGACGGTTTGAGCAATCGCCTTTTCACTCAGATCAGATGTAGATGCGCTGCCTTTTTTCTGGCCGCGATAAACAGTAATACCTAGCGCACCATCACTATTAAATTCAACGTTTTCCACTTCACACATACGTGTTGAAACACTTAAACCCGTTGACTTAGTAATAGCGACCTCAGCTGCGTCTGCACTCACTGATGCCATATCCAACGCTTTAGCTACTGCGGCTTCTAGCTCAACTCTTTGCTGGGCGACTTGCTGTTTTACATCCATATCTATTCTAATTTTTTAGGTCAATATTACGTAGGATAACAAGAATTTCGCTTTCTCCCCAAGATTCTTGCTAAAATAGGCAATATATTCGTTTGAGATAGTGACATAGGCAGAAAAGATGGCTCGCAAAAACCAAAAAGCCCCATGGGAACCAGAAGAAGAAATCATCTGGGTAAGTAAGACAGAAATGAAAACCGACATGGAAGCGCTACAAAAACTGGGGGAAGAACTTGTTTCCCTGAAGCCTTCTGTATTAGACAAGTTTCCTCTGTCTGAAGATTTGGCACAAGCGATTAAAGATGCACAACGCTTTAAAAATGAAGCGAAGCGCCGTCAACTTCAATACATTGGTAAAGTAATGCGCAATGTTGATCCTGAGCCAATTCAAGCGGCTTTGGATAAAGTACGTAACAAGCACTCGCAAGCAACCGCTGAACTGCACAAGCTTGAGCAACTGCGTGATCGCGTTGTTGCTGAAGGCGATGCTGCCATTTCAGAAGTCATGGACATGTACCCTGAAGCAGACCGTCAGCGTCTTCGTCAGCTAGCTCGCCAAGCTAACAAAGAGAAATCAGCGAACAAGCCAGCAAAGGCTTCTCGTGAAATCTTCCAAATCTTAAAAGAGCTAAAGCTAGAAGACTAATCTTTGTCGCTTTATTCTGTAAGACAATAAAAGACCTAGCACATGCTAGGTCTTTTTGTTTTTGACGTACTCGATATCAAGAAGCACTCAATATCAATAAATACTCACAGGAGTGATGAGTCGTCACTCACCCGCTTTAACAAATGAGCTTAATTCTGTCTGTGGATGATCCGCCGTCAGTGCCTCTATCGAGTCTTCAACCAACACCTTACCTAGCGCCACAAACACAAACTTATTCGCGATACTGCGTGCGTCACCTAAATGGTGAGTCACCATCAAGACCGTAATATTTCGCTCTGCCGCTAATCGCTTCACTAAGCTAAGCATCTCTTCACGCAGCAAAGGATCAAGCGCAGAGAAAGGTTCATCAAGCAGCCAAATATCATGAGGTTGGACAAAACAACGCGCTAACGCAACACGCTGGCGTTGACCGCCGGATAAGTGCTCAGGCAACCTATCCAAATACTCAGCGACGCCAACTTGCGCTGCGGCTTGCTCCACAGCTTGCTTTTGGGTTGCAGTAAGCTTTAAACCTGGATGCAGACCTAAACCAATATTTTCTCGCACCGTAAGGTGAGCAAACAGGTTGTGCTCTTGAAACAACATCGCCAACGGACGCTGATGTGCTTCTTTACCAATAAGCGACTGCCCAGCCACTGATATCTCACCCGATGTAGGCTCGATGAAACCAGCAACTAGCGCCAACAGTGTAGACTTACCCGCACCACTCGGCCCCATAAGCGCAACAATATCGCCCTGCTCAGCTTGAAAATCAAAGCTAAACAACTCTCTGTGATAGTGGTAATCCACATCTTTCATCACTAACATCATCGGTTCCTTAATTCTTTAGCATCGAGCTTAGATCTTCGAGTAAATAAGAATTCTATTAAGCTAAAACTGCCGACACTCAGTAACAGTAAGCTCACAGAAACTACCGCCGCCGCTTCCATTTGATAGCTGCCTAACAATTGGAATAGGTACAAAGGCAGAGTTCTAAAATCTTGGCTACCAAACAAAGCAATCGCGCTTAAGTCACCCATCGCCAACATAAAGCTAATCGAGAAGGCTTGCGCCATCGGCTTACGCAATGCTCGCCACTCCACTAACCTAAAACGCGTGAAACCTGTCATACCCAAGCTTGCACACACATACTGGTACTGCTGAGACAAATGCAGCATAGGTTGAGCTAGGGTTTTAATTACGTAAGGCAGCGCCATTAAGCTGTTGACGGCAATCACGATAAAGAAAGCTAAACTGAATACATCGGTGAATGAACGCAGTAATAAGAAGATACCCGTACTGATCACCAGCCCCGGAGTCACCAAGATAATAGTGCCAATCAGCTCGATTTTATCGGCTCGAAAATTCTTGTTCTGTAAACGCCATGCTCGGCTAGTCAGTAGTATGGCGATACCAATACCAACTGCGATAACACTTGCTAATGACGCGACTTTAACCGAGGTCATTAACGCCGCCCAAAACGGCTCGCTGCTGAGTACGGTTAATGCCTGCGAGTTAATTCCATTGACGATAACCATAGCTAATGGCGGCAATACCAGCATTGAGACTATGATGATCCAAAAGCTATCCCAAGCTTTTGACCACCAGCTGTCCTTAACCAAATATTTCTCTTCAGACAACTGACTGGCCGTCACTGAAATAGGCTTCGATAGGCGTTGAATGCTCACCGCTAGCACACCACACAGCAGCATTTGCCATATCGCGAGCAAGGCACCAGCTTGAAGGTCAAAGTCGAATTTAATCGCCTGATAAATAGCGAGCTCGATAGTGGTTGATTTAGGTCCACCGCCTAGCGCCATCACGGTAGCAAAGCTGGTAAAACACAACATGAAGACTAAGCCACACACATGTGGTAATTGCTGTCTTAAGCGAGGCCATTCAACCCATCTGAATTTGTTCCAATGACTCATACCCAAGTGAGCACAAAGCTTGTGTTGCTCGGCAGGCACGGTATCTAACGCTTGCAGAAGTAAGCGACTGGCATAAGGCAAGTTGAAGAAAACGTGCGCCAGCAAAATACCATTCAATCCGTATATGGAAAATGGCAATTCAATATCGAAGTTCGCCAAAAACTTAGCTAACCAACCACTATTGCCATAGATCGCAAGTAAGCCAAATACACCCACTAACACTGGCAGGACTAAGGTCGACGCGAACAGCCTTAACAACAAAGCGCGTCCAAAAAATTGTCTACGACACAGCGCATGAGCAATAGGTATAGCAAAGCCAACACTCAGCACCGTTGAGAGTGTCGCCTGATAAAAACTGAATTTCGTTACATGCCAATAGTAGGGATCGGACCATACTTGGCTGATATCAAGAGAAGGGGCATTGCTAAGCAATGCCCCAACTGCTGAAACCACGAAGGCGGTAATGAGTATCGCTACCCAAATCCCAACCTTAGGTGTTTTCTTTATCATAGATTGATTTTTTACCGTAAATGGTTCGCTCAGTTAACATCGAACAAACCTTTAAATACAGAAAGTTAGAAAGCTAATTTTTTAAAAGCAAATTAAAAAGTAAGTGCACTCTGCCATTCACGAATCCATGGCTTACGCTTAGCTGCAATTTCTTCGGGCGTAAAGCTTAGCGCTTTCTGAGGAACCGTAAGTTGCTCGAACCCTTTTGGAAGCTCAATATCGGTCACTGGGTACATCCAGTTGCCTGTTGGCATCGCCGATTGGAATTCTTCACTTAGGATAAACGCCATAAACTCATCAGCAAGCTTTTCGTTCTTGCTGCCTTTAACCTTAGCGGCCACTTCCACTTGAGTGTAATGCCCTTCTTCGAAGCTTGCTGCTGCATACTTAGAATCGCTTTCAGCAATAATGTGGTAAGCCGGAGACGTTGTATAAGACAACACTAAATCCGACTCGCCTTCTAGGAACATAGAGTAAGCTTCAGACCAGCCTTTGGTTACAGTCACTGTTTTCTGAGCAAGCTTCTTCCATGCTGCTGTCGCTTCATCACCGTATACTGATTTCATCCAAAGCATCATGCCTTGGCCTGGTGTTGATGTACGTGGATCTTGGTAGATGACCTTAAGATCATCACGCTGCTCAACCAGTTCTTTCAAGCTCTTCGGCGGGTTTTCCAGTTTCTCTTTATTGTAAACAAAAGCAAAGTAGCCAAAGTCATAGGGTACAAAAGTGCTGTCGTTCCAACCATTAGGAAGCGTTACCGATGACGTATCAACATTATGCTCAGCCAATAAGCCCGTCGCTTTCGCTTCAGCCATCAGGTTGTTGTCGAGACCTAGCAAGATATCGGCTTTGCTGTTGCCGCCCTCAAGACGTAAACGGTTCAGAATAGACACGCCATCTTCTAGAGCGACAAAATTCACATCACAACCACACTTCTCTTCGAATGCTTTTTCAACGGCAGGACGAGGGCCCCAATCCGCAGCAAAAGAGTCATAGGTGTATACAGTCAAAGTGTTGTCTGCAGCAAAGGCAGAAAAAGAAATAGCTGTAGTAACAGCAAGGGTAGTTAATGTGAATTTCACTGGACGCTCTCCATGGTCTGAGCGGCACAGGTTTGAGGGAGGAGAACGGTAGAGGTTGTTCCTAACTCAATTCCTACGCCAGCATTATCTGGTTCAGGTTTACGGGTCCCAAGCACCTGCTTGATCTCAGCTCGCATTCATTATTTGAATGGTTCGCTCCCCGATGAGTGTTCAGAATTGTAATTTGATTTTTAACAATAAGCTATCAAGTTTGGATCAATTACGTTGATCGTAACCCCAACGTGGCACTAAACCTTGTTCGATACCAAGGTGATCTAGAATACGCGCCACCATAAAGTCGACCAGATCTTCAATTGACTTGGGTTGATGATAAAAACCCGGAGCTGCAGGCATGATCGTTACGCCTATGGTCGAAAGTTTGTGCATGTTCTCGAGATGAAGCGTCGAAAATGGCGTCTCGCGAACCACCAACAACAATTGGCCTCGCTCTTTCATGACTACGTCTGCTGCTCGCTCAATCAGGTTATCTGATAGACCATGAGCAATCGAAGCCAAGCTTCCCGCTGAACATGGACAAACGACCATCTGTTTAGGTGCTGCTGAACCAGAGGCAACCGGCGAGAACCAATCATCTTTGCCACACACCACCAGCTTTTCAGGGTCGCAGCCAAGATGTTTAACCAAAGCTTGTTTCGCCGCATCTGGCCCAGCAGGTAACTTAAGTTCATGCTCGGTCGCCAATACCACTCGCGCTGCCGATGAAATCAGCAAGTAGACCTGATAATCGGCTGCCAAAAGGCATTCAAGTAAACGCAGGCCATAAGGCGCACCGGATGCGCCAGTGAAAGCAAGGGTTATCGCTTTATCGTGTTTTGTCATGTTCTCAATTACTTCAAATTATAAGGTCGTGGATGCCGTTAGCCTTTGAGTGCCAATCCATCCAACAGTTTTTGATGAATGCCACCAAAGCCACCATTACTCATTACCAAAATTTGGTCGCCAGCTTGTGCCTCTGAGACAATTTTAGCAACGAATGCATCCATGTCATCACTCACGTGTGCCGGTTGGTGACAAGCGTCTGCAACATCTTGAACTGACCAATCAATGTTATCCGGTTGGAATAAGTAGGTAGAATCCGCTTGTTTAAGCGAATCAGCCAAGGTTTCTTTATGCACACCACGTTTCATGGTGGCGGAACGAGGCTCTAAAACGGCAATGATTTTTTTCGAGTCGACCTTATTACGTAAGCCGCCGAGCGTAAGTTCAATCGCCGTTGGGTGATGAGCAAAATCATCATAAACAGACACACCTGCCACCTCGCCTTTAAACTCCAAACGGCGCTTAGTATTAATAAAGGTAGCTAGTGATTCACAAGCAAGGTCAGGTGTCACGCCCACATGACGTGCAGCTGCAATCGCCATCAAAGCATTATTTACGTTGTGGTCGCCCACTAAATCCCAATTTACGGTTCCAACACATTCATTTTGGAAGTAAACCTCAAATTGAGAGCCATCTTTGACCAGTTTCTTGGCATCCCAGTCGCCTTGCTCGCCACTCGATTCAGTTTCACTCCAGCAACCGCGAGCTAGAACATCTTCAATAGCGCTGTCTTGCTTAGGTGAGAAAATGCGACCATTGCTTGGCACAGTACGCACCAAATGATGAAATTGTCGCTTAATCGCTTCAAGATCGTCAAAGATGTCCGCATGATCGAACTCTAGGTTATTCATCACTAAGGTTCTTGGGTGGTAATGAACGAACTTAGATCGTTTATCGAAAAAAGCACTGTCGTATTCGTCGGCTTCTACCACGAAGAACATGCTTTCACCAAGGCGAGCAGAGATACCAAAGTTACCCAACACTCCGCCAACTAAGAAGCCCGGTGCATAGCCACAGTCTTCCAAGATCCAAGCCAACATGCTTGATGTCGTGGTCTTACCGTGCGTTCCCGATACCGCTAACACCCAACGGTTATGCAGTAAGAACTCTTGCAACCACTGAGGACCAGAGGTGTATCTAAGGTTGTTATCCAACACATACTCAACACACGGATTACCGCGGCTCATTGCGTTACCGATAACCACGAGATCTGGCCTTGGTTCTAATTGGCTAGGGTCGAACCCTTCAATAATTTCAATCCCTTGTGATTCCAACAAGGTGCTCATTGGTGGGTAAACATTCGCGTCACTACCCGTAACCTTGTGACCTAATTGACGAGCCAATACCGCAGCACCACCCATGAAGGTGCCACAAATTCCTAAGATATGAATATGCATAAATTGCTTCCAAACGCTTGGCTAAATAAACAATGCCTAATTAAAACGGCTTGCACTCATTATCATTAAATGGCGATTAAAAGCGAGCGGCAATGCAAAACAAATTGAGTCGACATAGTAAGTGAGATCTGTGTCGCTTAGTTCATTACCATTAAAAAGATCTAACCTTTAGAATTTAGGTAAGCGTCTAGATGAATAAAGCCCACTCAAGAGGCCGAATCTACAGTGCTCAAATCCCCCCTAATATTGAGAGAAGTTTAAGGAAATAACATGTCTGAGATGCGCACCCTTGGTGAGTTCATTGTTGAGAAACAGAGTGACTTCCCCCATGCAAGCGGTGATCTATCATCCCTTTTGTCGTCTATTCGACTTGCTGCAAAAATTGTTAACCGTGAGATCAACAAGGCTGGCCTAGTCGACATCACTGGCGCTGTTGGTACAGACAACGTTCAAGGTGAAGAGCAGCAGAAGCTAGACCTTTATGCGAACGACAAATTTAAAGCGGCTCTAGAAGCTCGTGACCAAGTTTGTGGTGTTGCAAGTGAAGAAGAAGACGAAGCGGTTGCCTTCAATAAAGAGCTCAACAAAAACGCAAAATACGTCGTGTTGATGGACCCACTTGATGGTTCATCAAATATCGATGTAAATGTATCGGTTGGTACGATTTTCTCTATCTACCGCCGTGTCTCTCCAATCGGAACACCACCGACTCAAGAAGACTTCCTGCAACCAGGTCACAAACAGGTAGCTGCCGGCTACGTAATTTACGGTTCTTCAACCATGCTGGTTTACACAACTGGTGCTGGCGTAAATGGTTTCACCTACGATCCATCTCTGGGTACTTTCTGTCTATCTCATGAAAACATGATGATTCCAGACGAAGGCAAGATCTACTCGATCAACGAAGGTAACTACATCCGCTTCCCAACCGGTGTTAAGAAGTACATCAAATACTGTCAGGAAAGCGAGCCAAGCGATAACCGCCCTTACACGTCACGTTACATTGGTTCTCTTGTGTCTGATTTCCACCGTAACTTGCTAAAAGGCGGCATCTACTTATACCCAAGTACAGAGAGCCACCCTCAAGGTAAATTGCGTTTGCTTTATGAATGCAACCCTATTGCTTTCCTTATGGAGCAAGCTGGCGGTATTGCATCAGACGGTGCACAGCGTATCATGGATATCAAACCAACTGAGCTGCACCAACGTGTGCCTTTCTTCGTTGGTTCAACAAAAATGGTACGTAAAGTAGAAGAGTTTCTTGAGCTGAACCCTGAGTAACCCTCTCATTTCATTCTCAAACTAACGCTATTAAAAAGCCAGCACCTCAGTGCTGGCTTTTTGTTGTCTCGTAAGGTGATTAACTAGTTAGGAATCATTGTTCCGCTGACACCAGTTACCCGAAAGTATTTCTTTATTAGCTGTTAGATCAAGCTGATACAAATATACCCATGCTAATCCAAATATAGTCTCTATTTGCTCGCGACGATACTCAACAGGAACATCTTCTAGCCGATCGAGCGACTCTAAAATTTCGTCGTTAATGATATAGACCTCACCAGCGACACTTTTCTTTCCCAAAATCATCGCCGGATAGGCACCTAAATCAAAAAGTGCGTATTCCTTAGGTGTATCAAACTGCCCTAATAAATCGCAGCCCTGCAAATAATGGTGATTGGACTGACCTTGCCTCAAGGTTCCATAGACAAAAACAAGATGCTGCATATGCCCTCCCATACGGCTCTACTCGAACTCAAATTGATAGAGAAGATCCACAGCACTGTCTAGGCCAGAAACAGCTTCAACATAGAGATCCTGCATCAATCTATAACGAACGGTAAACTCACCTAACGAGTTAAAGATACCCACACCATACTTCACCTGTAAGCCAGGCAGGATGTAACCACTTACCGTCACTTGAGAGTCATCGCCAGAGCCTGCAGTATCCAATTGCAAGTCCTTTACACCAAAGGCTTCACCGATTTCACCAACAACCTTACCACTCTTCGCTAAACTCAAACCGATTAAAGTCGTTGTCATCGAACCGCTCGACTCACCGTCGATATCTTGGCCACGCAAAATATAAGACAGTGCGTTCGCTTGTGGCATCGCTGGGTCAGAATAAATCTCGATGGTAGGCTCTGTCGCAGGGCCAGTCACTCGAATACCAGCGGTCACGTCATCCTGAGTATTATCAGGATTACGAATCGCGTTGATGGCTACGTATGGCTGATCCGGTGGTCCATTCATTAGGATCTTACCCTCTTCGATCAAGAGGTCTTGCCCGAATGATTGGTAAGTACCATCGACGATGTTCACTTCACCTGTAATAAATGGACCTTGGTCTTTTTGAGCCACGTTGAGCTTACCGACCAAATCACCTTCAAGACCGAAGGCAGACAGTTTAAAGTCATCACCAATGGAGATATTAATATTCGTCATCACATTGAATGGAATCGTATCTTCGTTTTCTGGCTCTAGATCTTTATTCAAAATAACCTGATCAGAAGAGACGCCAACCGCTGACGGTGGTAAATCTTCAACAACAATTCGTCCCCATGGTAATGCAATATCACCGGTGATTTTCGCCAGATCTGGTGTGACATCAATAGTCATATCAGGTACGACCTTCACCTTAACCATCGGTGGGATATCAACCATCAACTCATCAGCGAAAACTCTAACGTTCGAATGCCATGCTTTAAGATCTTGCCAATCTCCGGTTCCCTCAATATCAAGGTGACCATCAGGTGTTTCGACATTCGCATCCAGTTTTGCACTATAACCATCAAAGTCGAGGTCGATGCGGCCATCTTTCACATCAACAGGCGTAACATCGCCTTTGACTTGAATACCATCAACAGAGAATTGACCAAAGACTTGAGGGTGCATCAGAGAGCCTTTAACTTGAAGATCACTCTCAAGGTCGGCTTTCAATAAGCTGTATTCACCTAGAATTGGTTGTAAGAAATCAAGATGGAACGTGGTCAGCTTAATTGCCGCATCGACCATTTTGTCTTCGGCAAGAATATCCGGTAACGACACCGTGCCAGACAGGTCACCATTGTCGGAAACATCCAACTTAAAATCGGCATCCAGTTTGTTGTCTTTCAGTTGGGCATTCAATGCAACGCTTTCCCAACCCAGTGTGATTGGCTCACCCACTTGTTGAACAACCTGACCTTTCGGCATATCAACGCTTACCGTGACTTCAGGCTCATCTTGTTCAGACCACTTTGCATGAGCAGTCGCATTGACTAAGCCCTGTAATTGCGTCTCTTTAGGCACAAAGGCTTTAATCTGCTCGAAATCGAATTGATTGATGGCTACCTTGGCCTCACCCGATTTTCCGACACGAACGTCTTCATCCAAACACACGCTCGAACCCGATTGTTTCCAACAGTGCGCTTGAACATCGGCAAACTGTTTATCAACATCCGCATTTATCGCGACAGGTTGATCTAACACCCAAGGACCTTGCTGAGTGGTGATTTTGACTCTGTCTAACGATCCATACCAAATAAGAGAAGGCTTTTGAATCAACTCTCCGGAAATAGCTAAGCTTGTAGACATGATGTCGGATATCACATCAAGTGTCACTGTGTGTTTCTTCTCACCACCACTCACCGTGAGATCAATGCTTTTTACGCTCTGATCTTGATAGGTTAGGTTGTTAGCTTTTAATTCAAGATCAGCTTGAGCTTCAGGCAATGGCAGAGGAACCACAGAACCATTAAGCGACAAGGATTCTAGTGTTGCTTCGTTATTCCAATCTACCTTATCCACATTTAGAGCGAGATCGACTTCAGGCTTTTTCGTTGGACCACTGAGCTGGATGTTACCAATCACTTTACCTTTCAAATCAGGGACGCTTTTTACAAGCTCAGGGAAGTGAATCTCAACACCCATGTCCCATTTCTTATCAAGCTCACCCTGAGCCTTAATCGAGTTAACACCGTGAGCTAAGCTCAAACCACTGGTTTTCAGTTTTGGTTCACCGCTCGCGCTGCGATCCGACGCTGACAACTGACCTTCGATATCCAGAGGGTATTCTCGCAAGATCCCTTCAATATCCAATTTAGGCAGTTCAATCGCCCAGCCGCCCGCTTCAGTCAACTCACCTGAGGTGACGATGTTTCCACTAATGTTGCCCTCAGCTTCTGGCCACTGCAGACCCGGTTGAATATCTTTGAGTGTCACGTCAGCTTGCCAGTTAACGAGACTCTTCCAGTTCGCTTTAACGACACCGTTAAGCTCACCGCCTAGCGTGTTGAGCTTTAGACGCTCGAGAACAATTTGTTCCGTCGTGCCTTTACCCTGTAGATCGATGGCTAATTCAGGGATTTCCTTACCATCGGCTTCACCTTTAAGAAGAACATTAAAACCATCTAGTGAGCCATCAGCTTTAAATTGCTCAATTGTCGCTTGGTAATCGCTTTTTCCGGTAAGGGGCCACTGTGCTTGTCCGCCCTCTAAAAGAAGGTCAAATGGCAGAGTCGGTTCTAAGGGTTGAATATCCCCAGACAACTTTGCCTCAATCAGCTCAGAAAATTGGGAGTCTAGGTTTAGCTTAGCCACGCTGCCTTGTGCTTTCAGAGACAACTTCTGCCCAACAAGGTCGGTTTCTTTCACCAACGCATCCAAAGAAAGTTCTAGCGGGTAACCGCCCTTGAGCTCAACCTTCGTGGTTAGATTGGCGCTTGCTTGTGGCATATCGAGTTCGAGAGTTGAAACATCAACCGTGTGTTTGCCCGCGCGAGCTTCTAGCCCAAGGTGGTTAACAACGATTGGTGTTTCTTGTTCTAAGGTGAAATGGTTGAGGTCAAAACGCTCCAACACAACCTGCAGAGGAATCCAGACTTCCGGCAATTCGATAGCCGTTTTAACGGCAGCTTTTGGCTCAACCTTTTCTGCTTGCGGTTCTTCTGTCGACTCAGCGAGTTTAACCTTAAGATCATTGAATAAGGTTGGCGATACAGTTAGCTTTTCGCCCTGCATACTCAAAGCCGTAGAGAACAAGCTCCATTCAATTTCATGCCCTAAGATATTCAACTTGATATCAGACAAAGCGATACGGTTGATTACGATTGGCAACGGTGTTTTTACCGATGTTACGGGCGGAGTAGGTTCTGTTTCTTCTGTAGAGGCCGGAGGCAGTTCAGTAAATGCGAAGTCCAATCCTTGAATCGCTAAACGATCGACACACAACTTAGGGTCGAGCAGACAGCGAGGATTAATCGCCAAGTTCAGCTTTTGAACTTTGGTGTCTATATGCAGGCTGTCATCTTTAAACTGAACATTATTAAGCGTAAAGCTCGGGAACAGAGCCCCTTTAGTGCTTTCCACTTTAAGCTGTGGCAACGCTTTTTCAGCGCCCCACAACACAGTGTTCAACCCTGGATTGGTGAACAAAACAAAACCTAGCAAGGCTATCAACAACAGCAAAATAGACGTCAATGAGATCGACGTCCACTTGATGCACTTGCCCATCACTTTGATCATAATTCTGGCCCTAAACTAAAGTGTAACTGGAACTCATCACCTTTTGCTGCATCTAGACCCCAAGCAAAATCTAAGCTCACAGGGCCGACGGGCGACGCCCAACGAACCCCGACGCCGGTACCATGTTTCCATTCAGGTTTATCATTGAAGGCATCACCAATGTCGTAGAATGCTGCGCCCCACCAGTTTCCAACCAAGCGGTATTGGTATTCAAACGAGCTGGTTGCAATGAATTTGGCACCCGTTAGTGCGCCACTTTCATCTCGAGGAGAGATCGATTCATAACCATAACCACGAATGCTATTGTCACCACCAGCAAAGAATCTTAGGGAGGGAGATAGCTTATCAAACTCGTCGGCAAAGTTGCCGCCAAATTGAAGTCGAGTTAAGCCTCGGTGATTGTCGCCAATGCTTCGAATCCAAGCGGTTTGACCTTGAAAACGAACAACCTTAGTTTCAGATAACAAGGTATCATCACCCGCTTCAACCATAATGGTTTGTTTATCGCCCCACATCGGCATCGAACCGCCTCGCGTTCGAGTGCGTGAGAAAGAGATACCCGGCAGCACAAATTGCGCTAAATCATCCTGCAAACCTTGCTCATAGTTTTCGACCAAGTATCGAATGAAGACCGTGCGTTGCCAACCGTTATCCAGTCGCCAATATCTTTCTAGCGCTAAGTTTGACTCCAAACTCTTGGTATCACGATTATCCAAGTTTTTCATACCGTACTTAACTTGATAGTAGTCGTTCAGCACGTCATCCAGAGGGATTTTATAGGTAGCGGTAATCGTCTGTTCAGGTTTAGAAATCGACAGGCTGCTATTGAAGCTATGGCCTTGTTCATTAACCCAAGGTTTTTTCCACTTCAGAGTGCCTTTTACGCCAAGGTCGGTGGATACACCGATACCCGTTTCGATTTGGTTACGAGCTTGCGGAGCAAGGCTAACCTTCATCGGGATCTCTCGGCCTTCGCCTAACTGGCTTAAATCTGGTTCAACAAATACCGAGGAGAACCAATCCGTATTGGACAGGTTTTGGTTGTACTCACCGACTTTGGTGATTGAGTAAGGTTCGCCATCCTCAAATGGTTTAAGTGACTGCACCTTATCTTCTTCTATCTGGCTACCAGTAACCTGAGTAGTACCAAAGTGATAGCGGATACCACTGTTATAATGAAGACGAACATAAGCGCGGTTCAATTCAGGAGCGACTTCTAGCTTACTAAGATCATAAGCACCATCGAAGTAGCCTTTCGCTAAGCCAAGGTTGCGGATCGACGATTTCAAAGAGTCATAATTACCATGATTCAGAGTCGAACCTTTAGACAAGCTACTCTTCGCTATCAAGGCTAAAAAGTCTGGGTCATCCTTGGCTTCACCAGTTAGAACGATATCTGAAGTATAAATAACAACAGGCTCTCCCGGCTCAACCGTAACGGTCATTTCGGTATCATCTTCGGAGTGAGTAAATGTGATTTTAGGGTGGTAGTAGCCTAACGCATTCAGGGCTTCTTTAATCATAGATTCCAAGCGGGATTGGAATCTTAGTGAAACCGAATACTCTTCTTCAGGGATCGCACTCAGATAAGCATCAACATTATCCTCAAGCGCTCCATCTAGCCCTTTGATTTCAAGGGAAACGTCAGCGAAAGCGAGCGTCGATGACAATAGAGTGCCAATCAGAACTGGTAAAGTTTTTCTTATCATGTTTAATTGGTGAAGAAGTTATCAATACGTTAATAAGTGAAAAGAAATAATACCGCTAAATAGGCATTGAGTCTGTAATAAATCCTGGAATAACACGGTCTAATTTAAAGACTTATTCAATATTGACCAACAGTTAATATGAACCCACGTTAAATAAAAGCCAGCGCGGTAAACGTATGCGAAAAGGAATATAACATGCTAAACAAACAACAACTGGTTTCTGCAGCAACCGCACTACCGGGAAATGCTGACCCAATTCGAATCACTGAGCGCCATTTCGTCAATCAAACCGACCTGCTCGATGCACCCACGGGCTCTCAACAAGAAGTCCTGTTTGGTATGGGGTGCTTCTGGGGAGCTGAGCGTTTGTTTTGGCAATTGGATGGCGTTATTTCAACATCCGTTGGTTACGCTGGCGGATACACAGTTAATCCCACTTATGAACAAGTATGTACTGGGCAAACCGGCCATACCGAGGTCGTTCGTGTCATATTTGATAGTGAACAAACCTCTCTAGCTCGAATACTTGAAACCTTTTGGGAGCGTCATGACCCAACTCAAGGGATGCGCCAAGGCAACGATTTAGGGACTCAGTACCGTTCTGCGATTTACACCTTCAGTGAAGAACAACAATCTATCGCTGAGCACTCTAAACGTGAATATCAACGAGCAATGACTGAATCTTTAGGCAACGAGATCACGACGGAAGTTCTGCCTGCTGGAAAATATTTTTTCGCAGAAACCTACCACCAACAATACCTAGCTAAAAATCCGAATGGGTATTGCGGGTTGGGCGGTACGGGTGTCTGCTTCCCTCCGCAATAATGTGCGTTAGGCATACAAGCTAGAACAACATCCATTAAAAAAAGGGCTTCCATCAGGAAGCCCTTTTCATTGTTAATCTATTCGGTGCAAGACAAATCGATAAAGCTCAGTTACACCGGCAACGCTGCAATGGTGCCGTTAACTTCTTTAAAAATAGTGAGCTTTTGTTTGTCTGAAACTTCAGGAAGTAGCACCTTGCCTTGGTCGAAGCGAAACTCTCCAACACCTTCAATAGCAAATTGGCCTTTGAACAGGACTTTAACGAAACGCGCCACCTGACGTGGACGGTAAGTAGAAAATTTTCTTAACATAATACAACCTCAATTCCATTTGAGTACTACAGTCACATACCTGAACAGCGTCGCTGTTCAAAGCACATTTAATCGCTAATTCCTTTAGCAAACAGCAAGATAATCTATTGTTCATCTTGATATTGATGCATTATACCTTTTGGTAACAAGCCTGCAACTTCTTTCTACGTCGTACGATAAAAAAGTTAAAGAGGCATTTTTCAAATTTCATATTATACTTCCTGTGCAAACCAATAAGCGGAACAAAAATATAATGAAAAACAAAACTCTACTGGCTTTTCTAGCCGCAGCCTCTCCACTCTTCGCCAATGCTCACAACCTATCAGTAGGCGCTACCCTGCCTGCCGTCGATGTGAGTAACTATGGTGAGATTGTTCTAAACGACGGAAATACTGGATATCAAGCTTGGGCAACCAATGATCTTCTAGGTAAAGTTCGCGTCGTTCAAGCTATCGCTGGCCGCAGCAGCTCTAAAGAGCTCAACGCACCACTGATGGCAGCCATTACCGCATCGAAATTCTCAGAAGACAACTACCAAACCACCACTATCATCAACCAAGATGATGCGATTTGGGGTACTGGGTCTTTTGTTAAGTCCTCTGCCGAAAGCAGCAAAGAAGAATTTCCATGGTCTTCTATGGTCCTAGATGAAGACGGCGCCGTTGCGTCAACATGGGCTCTAAAAGAAGAAAGCTCAGCGATTATCGTTCAAGACAAGCAAGGTAAAATCTTGTTTGTAAAAGAAGGTGCATTAAACGAATCAGAAGTCACTCAAGTCATTGAGTTGATTAAAGCGAGCCTTTAATAAGATATTCGCGTCTTTTTCGAGACCTAACCAAAGGATATTGTTATATTATAACAGTATCCTTTTTTTAATTCTGTGGTTAATCATCCTGATGTGGCAAAACACACCCAACAATGTGAAACGCAAAACAGGCTTCTTGCTTGGGCTTATGCTCATGTTAAGCGTGTTAGCCGCAACACACATTGTGGATATCGCACCAGAGCACCACACTTCACACCATTGTGAGCTGTTTTCGCTTAATCAGTTCATCACAGCGCACTCACTACCACAGATTCCAGAGTTCCATTCGGAATTTACTGTCGCTATTACAGAGTCAGTAACTTCACTACAGCGGCTATATTTCGCTTATTTGGCACGCTCACCTCCTGTAAATATCGCTTAATTACCACTACTTTTTAATCAACCTTTATTCAGGAAAAAACATGAAACCTACTTTTTTAGCCGTTGTTATCGGCATGACTGTCTCTACAAATGCTCTAGCTAACGAAGAATTCCGCTCTCATGATGCACACGTACATGGCCAAGTTGAAGTAAACATCGCGCAAGATGGGCAAGAATTGCTTGTTGAAGTAACAGCTCCAGGCGCAGATGTGGTTGGGTTTGAACATGCTCCAAAAACTGCAGAACAGAAGAAAGTGTTTGAACAGGCTATCGCACAATTAAACAAGCCAGAAGAGCTGTTTAGTTTTAACAATGCGAGTTGTACTCTGAAGTTCAAGTCAGTAGCAAACACCTTAGAAGGCGGTCATGACGACCATGAAGGCCATGACCATGCGGAACACGGTCATGGCGACCACAAAGACCATGATCACGCTGAACACGATCATGACGACCACAAAGACCATGACCACGCTGAACACGCTGAACACGATCATGATGACCACAAAGACCATGACCACGCTGAGCACGATCATGATGACCACGAAGGTCACGACCACCACGATCATGAAGGCCACGATCACTCAGAAGGTGGCCACGGTGAGTTCACTGTTGAGTACCACTATGAATGTTCAGATGTTGCTAAGCTAGACACAGTTAGCACTCAGTGGTTCTCTAAGTTCAGCAACACTGAAAAAATGACGGTGAACCTACTAACAGACACAGCTCAAGTACAAGAAGTGCTTAACGCAGAGCGTATTAGTTTCCGATTCTAATCACTCCTAGATCGGATTAAACGTAAAATAAACAGCCAGGTAAGTCATCGCTTACTTGGCTGTTCAAATCGGTGTGTTCCTGGGAATTTATGTTTCAAATTACTGTCCAGTAGATACACCGCTTTAATTATTGGAGCTAGCATGTCTTCTGACAGTTCATCACTTGTGGTCAAACTCGAAAATATCAGCTTTCGTTGGAAGCCTGAATTACCACCAACGCTAGAGATCCCCTCTCTTCACATCCAAGCCCAAGAACACCTTTTTATTAAAGGGCCAAGTGGTTGTGGAAAATCAACTTTGTTAGGGCTACTGACCGGAATCAACCAAGCTGAGCAAGGAGAAGTCTCTATCCTTGATCAAGACCTCACTCAGCTTACACCTCGTCAAAGAGATAAATTCAGAGCCGATCATATTGGTTATATTTTCCAACAATTTAACCTGCTTCCTTATCTATCAGTTATCGATAACGTGACGCTTCCTTGCCAGTTTTCACAGATTCGTAAACAGCAAGTCGCTGAAAGCCAGAAAAGCTTACAAGAGACGGCTCGAGAGTTGTTACTCCGATTAAAGCTACCTCAAGCTTTAATGGACAAGCCCGTTACTGAGTTGAGCATCGGTCAACAACAACGTGTTGCTGCCGCTCGTGCTTTGATCGGCCAACCCAAAATCATTATTGCCGACGAGCCAACCTCGGCTTTGGATCATGACAACCGAGAAGCTTTTATCGAACTGTTGTTAGAACAAGCCAACCAGGCAGGTTCTACTCTTATCTTTGTTAGCCATGATCCAACACTAGAAAAATTATTTACTCGAACCATAGATTTAAAAACCGTTAACCAAGCTAAGGTTGTCGTATGAAAGTAATTACTCACTTAGCCTTAAAAAGCGTACTCAACCGTAAAGCCACGGCTATTCTCACCATTCTCACGGTGGCGGTATCTGTCATTCTCTTGCTCGGCGTAGAACGCGTTAGAACCGAAGCAAAAAGCAGCTTCGCCAATACGATTTCAGGTACTGACCTTATCGTTGGTGGCCGTTCTGGTCAGGTCAACCTGCTGCTTTACTCAGTATTCAGAATCGGTAATGCGACCAACAACATCGACTGGAAAAGCTATGAAGAATTTAGCCAGCACAACGCAGTAAAGTGGGCGATACCAATATCATTGGGCGATTCACACAAAGGCTTCCGTGTGATGGGTACAAATCATAGTTACTTTGAAAACTATCGCTATGGAAGTAAGCAATTACTTACTTTCCAACAAGGTAAAGAATTTGAACAGCTATTTGATGTAGTGATTGGTGCCGATGTTGCGAAGAAGCTCGATTACAAAATCGGTGATCAAATCATTCTTGCGCACGGTATCAGTGATGTTGCGTTTAGCCGTCACGATAATCTGCCCTTCAAAATTGTGGGAATACTCGCGCCAACCGGGACACCAGTAGATAAAACCGTACACGTTTCGTTAGAGGCTATTGAAGCGATTCATGTTGGCTGGGAGTCAGGTGCTAACCTAGGACATACGCCGGATGCCGAAACCTTAAAGACTTTTGATTTCCAACCGAAGCAGATTACCGCGATGATGCTCGGGCTGAATTCGAAGATTCAAACCTTCGCACTGCAACGAGAAATCAATAACTACCGCCAAGAACCTTTAAGCGCCATTATGCCGGGCATTGCGCTTCACGAATTGTGGGGAATGATGGCTGTAGCAGAACAAGCACTACTGATTGTTTCAGGGTTTGTTGTCGTCGCCGGTTTATTGGGCATGCTCAGTAGCCTACTCACTAGCTTGCAAGAAAGGCGCCGAGAGATGGCCATCCTACGTGCGATGGGCGCAAGACCTCGTCATGTGTTTGGTTTACTGATCAGTGAAGCCAGTGCGCTAACCTTCCTTGGCATTACATTAGGTGTTGCAGTATTGTTTGCGCTGATCGCAGTGGTTGCTCCTATTGTGCAACAAAGTTATGGTATCAACATATCGATATCCGCAATCACACCGCATGAGTGGAAACTGCTTATGCTGGTACAAGTTGCTGGAATCATTATCGGCTTTATTCCCGCTTTCAGGGCTTACCGCCAGTCATTGTCTGATGGCATGACGATTCGAATCTAAAATAGGAACCTACGATGCAACGCAAATTCCTACTGATACTTGGGCTACTTCTGTTCCCATTTATCAGTACAGCTCACGCTGAAACCACTCAGAATGACGAATCGGTATTAACACTTGAATGGATTGATTTGATTCCAGAATCAGAACGTGCTCAGCTAGATTCATTTGGTATGCCGATGGTTGACCACAATAGTATGGACAAACCTCAACAATCGACACTTGGTGCTGTTCGCCCAGAGCTGAATGGCAGCACAGTGAAGATTCCTGGCTTTGTGATTCCATTGGAAGGTGATGAGAATATGATCACTGAGTTTCTGCTGGTACCGTACTTTGGCGCATGTATCCACGTGCCACCGCCGCCACCGAACCAAATCATCTACGTGAAGTTCCCGAAAGGTGCACCAATACAGCAGTTATGGGATGTGATCTATTTGGTCGGAACGCTGAAAACTGAGTCAATCAGCCATGACTTAGCGCAAACCGGTTATCTTATTGAAGGTACTGCGATTGAAGAGTATGACGACATGTAGTCATTAGAAGGGTGGCTCAAGGATGAGCTGCCGTCACTGAACGAGTGTGATCATTCAATAACAGTTTAATAACGATAATTTTCTTCTGAATTACGCGATGTAATTAGATAAGTAAGCTAGAACAGCGACATAAATCGCGAGTAATAACCCTATACTAAGCTGTTTCTTCAGCTTGTTATCATTGACTTGATTCATAACTCCTCCTTGAGAATTACAACAAATTTAACATTTTATTATCATTAACAAAAGTAAAATTTTGTTGAAACCTTCAACTATGCTCGCAAAATCTAGCCACCAATAAGATAAAGAGTTACATTTTAGACAGTTATACCAATCACAATAAGTAAGTGTTCAGAAATAGCGTAGGAAAAAGCCTTGAGAACAAGGCGGAGCTTTTTGATAAGTAGTTATTCTACAATCAAAAATTGTAGCTCAGTTATCAAGCGTTTTAACAAGCTAGGCTGAGCAATTATTTACTACGATTGGTTTTGAGTCGTCTCCTAACGGTACTCTTATGTCAAAAACCAAACAGCCAGTGATCATTGAGCATGCTAGCGACACACAGAATAAGCATGAGAAAAAGCCTCATATTGCCGACAGTGCCAGCAGAATGCTGCACATCGCACAAAGCTTCGGCCTCGATTCCTTAATTAGTCATAGTGCCAAGCCAAAGGATAAAGCTGAGAGTACGCTTATCGAACGGGCACTATTGCGAGAGAAAAAACGTAGAGAGCTTCGCCAAAAGAACCTAGAACAGATTCTAAAGTTGGCGCACTCTTCATGTAAGGATGAAGCGGCTGGAGACCCGGATCAGGACTGGCTATACCGTTTCTTCGACATGGCACAAGAGATCCACAATACATCGATGCAGAGGCTATGGGCTCAAGTACTGAAACGAGAAGTCACCAACCCAGGCTCGACGTCGATGAAGGCACTGCAAATCTTAAAAGACATGACGCCAAAGGAAGCACTGACCTTACAAAGAGCAGCTTCATTAGGCTGCAGTTTTGGTAGCGATAACAGCAGAAAGCTCTTACTCGGCTTTAAATCTCATGCTGGGCTATTCAACTTTGGCAAAAGGGACACCACCAACACCATCAACCTTGGTGGGCACAACCTGCCCTACTCCAGCTTGCTCCACTTGATAGAGCTCGGGATTATTCTGGGCACAGAATTAGAATCCGGAGAGATTGATTTCGATCCAGCCCTGCACCTAACCTATCAAGGTAAGAGCATGTCACTGGCACCATTATCAAAAGGCGTGAAGCTGGTTTACTACCGATTCAGCCCTACAGGCAATGAGCTTTGTACCTTGCTCGGTAACAAGCCAAACACGCAGTATTACGATCAACTGATTGCACTATTGAGCCAGAAATTCACAGTACAGACAGAAGTGAAAAGCAGCGTAAATTACACCGTCTAGACACTCGACGGAGCTAAAATAGACGGTGTAAGAAGTGAAGTATTAAGAGGAATAAAGAGAATCTAGAGGATAGGTTTCTTGTCTCGGTAAACTAAGGCTGCACTACTTATCAGTCATGAATAAGTCGATAAGTAAGTGAACAGCCTTAGTCGTACCAACGATCTCAATTGGCTAAAATATTTCGCTTCTCCAACGCATCAATACACAGTTCGACCAATTCATCGAGTGTCTTCTCACCTGCAGGTAGATCAATCTCAGGGCTCAGAGGCGCTTCGTACACTGAACTAATACCTGTGAAGTTCGGGATTTCTCCGGCACGTGCTTTCTTATACAGACCTTTAGGATCACGCTGTTCGCAAACCTCTAATGGCGTATTGACGAACACCTCAAGAAACTCACCTTCCGGCAATAAATCTCTCACGAGTTGCCTTTCAGCTTGATGCGGAGAAATAAAGGCTGACAACACGATCAAGCCTGCATCTGCCATCAATTTAGCAAGCTCACCAATACGACGGATGTTCTCTCGACGATCTTGCTCAGAGAAGCCAAGGTCACTACATAATCCATGACGCACATTGTCGCCATCCAATAAATAAGTATGGTAACCAAGCTGTGCCAAGCGATTTTCTAATGCTCCAGCGACTGTCGATTTACCAGAACCAGACAACCCCGTGAACCAGAGCACGGCTGGCTTTTGTGATTTCAGATCCGCGCGAAATGTTTTATCAATCGAGTGTTGATGCCACACAACATTCTCATCTTTGGATTTGAGTACTGCGGTCATAATTAGTCCTTTAAATAAACAGCATTAAAATGGGAAAAAATAAGGAATTAGGGTCAGCACCAAGCCCGAATATACAATCGAGATTGGAATGCCGATACGCAGATAATCCGTTAAATGGTAATTACCTACGCTATAAACAAGTAAGTTGGTTTGGTAACCGTATGGAGAGATAAAACTGGCACTGGCACCAAACAGTACCGCCATGATGAACGGCATAGGGTCAACGCCATAACCTACTGCCATACTGTAGCCAATCGGAAATGAGAGTGCTGCAGCCGCATTATTGGTCACCAGCTCTGTCAAAACCAAAGTCATAAAGTAGGTAGCAACTAACGCACCGAATACGCCCCAGCCATTAAACGCCTCCATAAACATCAGCCCCATCCGCTCAGATAAACCCGATGAAATCATCAGTTGAGCAATAGAAAGTGCAGAGCCCACGATCACCACAATATCGACTGGGAAACGGCGGCGGAGCTCACCCAGTTGCACCACGCCAAATGCCACCAGCAACAGTAGAAAACCAGCTAAGCCTTTGATAATAGGTACTGCATCGATAAGGGCTAAACCAATCACGCTAGCAAAGCCGAGCAACACGAACGTCGATTTGTCGGCATCAAGCTTGGCACTCGAATCTAAGTCATTCATCAACACAAACTCTTTGTTGTGTTGTTGGCGCTGTTCTTCAAAGCGTTTACCTGGAACCAAAATCAAGGTATCACCAGCGGTCAATGTGATATTCCCTAGCCCACCTTCTAGGCGTTCATGGCCACGACGAATAGCAACCACAACCGCATCGAAACGATCTCTAAATTGGCTGGTTTTCAGGGTTTTGTTACAGAAGCTTGCCGACGAACTCACCACCACTTCAACAAAGCTCTGGCCATTCAAATGATGCTGACCAAACAGGGTTAAACCTTGGATTTCTTGCAGTGTTGCAACACTCTCTACATCACCACAAAACAGCAATCGGTCGCGAGCTTGAAGAATAAAATCAGGGTCAATCGACGCGGTGGTTTTACCGTCTCGAATCACTTCGGCTAAGAACAGTTTTCTAAGAGCTCTAAGATTATTTTCACTGACGCTACGGCCAACTAATGGAGAACCTGGCTCAACTCGCGCCTCGAGAAAGTAAGGCAGATCATCTTGAGAACCATCATCGTAGCTGGGTAGAAAATAGCTAAGAGGAATAAGGATCAATACCCCACCGACCAAAACCGCTAAACCGATCAAGGTAGGTGTGAAAAAGTTTAAGCTCGGTAAACCTGCATCTTCAACAAAACTATTGATGATCAAATTGGTAGAGGTGCCGATCAATGTCAGGGTGCCACCTAAGATGGCAGCGTATGACAAAGGGATAAGTAACTTAGACGGCGCGTGCTGTTGATTACGTTTGATCGCCCCGATCAAAGAAACAACCACCGCGGTGTTATTAGTAAAAGAAGAAAGTAACGCTGTAGAAATACCCAACTTCGCAACCACGGTACCTAGCCTACCTTCAGAGATATTGCGGCTAACCCAGCTGATTAAGCGAGTTTTCTCCAACGCACTTGATGCGAGGATCAGAAGAATTAAAGTCAGTAACGAGGAGTTAGTGAAGTTATTAGCCAAGCTCGACAAGTCGATCATGCCAGCCATAAAAGCAATAAACGCCGCGCCAGCAAAGATAAAGCTTGGCTTAATACGGGTAACGAGCAGGCAAGTAATGATGCCGAGCAAAATCGCTAATACAAATCCTTGTTGCCACATATACCCGTCCTTTATGGCGGAAACGATCGGTTTCCGCCTGATTCAATAAGCTGTTACTTGGTCGTTTATGACTTCAGTAGTTGGCTTAGATCTTTGGCATCCCAATGAGGGAAATGTTTGCGAACCAATGCGTTGAACTCAAGTTCAAATGCAGAGAAGTTACCGACTTGCTGTTCAACAGAGTCCAAACGGTCTCGAATCAAACCCGCGCCAACCGTCACGTTGGTTAGTCGGTCGATAACGATGAAGCCACCGGTATCGGCACTTTCACGGTATTTATCCAGCGCGACAGTCTCGTTCAGTGACCATTCACACAAGCCAATGCCATTCAATGGCAACTCATCGACAGCGTGAGTCGATAGGTTGTTGATGTCGTATTGGTGACGAACCGTTTCAACCTGACCAACGGTTTTCTTGCCTGCGATCTTGATGTCGTAAGCTTTGCCCGGTTGCAGTGGTTGCTCTGTCATCCACACGATGTCAGCCAATACGTGGTTAGTGGATTCAATCTGCGCGTTTTCTAGCACAATCAAATCACCACGACTGATATCAATCTCATCTTCAAGAGTCAGTGTTACTGCCAAGCCCGCTTGCGCAGACTCCAAATCACCATCAAAAGTTACAATGCGTGCAACCTTAGAGGTTTTACCCGACGGCAGCGCCTTGATTTCATCACCGACACTGACACGGCCAGAGGCAACGGTGCCAGCAAAACCGCGGAAGTCTAAGTTAGGACGATTGACGTACTGAACTGGGAATCGGAATTCACCTGCCGAACGCTTTTGGTCAATGTCGACGTTCTCTAACACTTCTAGCAGAGATGGGCCTTCGAACCATGCAAGCTCTTTACTTGGTGCAGCAACGTTGATGCCTTCAAGCGCCGATACTGGCAAGATCTGAATATTGGTTTCGCCTTCTAGGTTTTCTGCAAACTCTAGGTATTCATCGCGAATTTCTTCAAAACGATCTTGCGCGTAATCCACGAGATCCATCTTGTTTACAGCAACGATGAAATGCTTCAAACCAAGCAGGTTAGAGATAAACGAGTGACGACGTGTTTGATCCAGAACGCCCTTACGAGCATCAATCAAGATCACCGCCAGATCACACGTTGAAGCGCCTGTTGCCATATTGCGCGTATACTGCTCATGCCCAGGAGTATCAGCAATAATGAACTTACGTTTTTGAGTCGAGAAGTAGCGGTAAGCCACATCGATCGTGATCCCTTGCTCACGCTCAGCCTGCAGACCATCAACAAGCAGTGCCAAATCAGGTTTCTCACCTGTCGTTCCCACTCGTTGGCTATCCGAGTGAACCGCCGCTAGCTGATCTTCATAAATCTGTTTTGTATCATGGAGTAAGCGACCGATTAGCGTACTTTTACCGTCATCTACCGAGCCACAAGTTAAAAATCTAAGCATAGATTTATGCTGATGCTGACTTAGATAACCTTCAATCCCTAGTTCAGCCAATTCGGCTTCTACTGCACTATTCATTTTTCTTTCCTTAGATTCTTAGAAATAACCTTGGCGCTTTTTCAGCTCCATAGAGCCCGACTGATCATGGTCAATCGCTCGACCTTGACGCTCACTAGACGTCGCCACCAGCATCTCTTCAATAATGCCCGTTAGCGTATTCGCCTCAGATTCAACCGCTCCGGTTAATGGGTAACAGCCTAAAGTACGAAAACGAACGCTTTTCTCTTCAATCACTTCACCTTCTTGCAGCTCCATACGGTCATCATCAACCATGATCAGCATGCCATCACGCTCAACTACAGGGCGTTTGTCTGAAAGGTAAAGTGGAACAATATCGATGCTCTCTAGATAGATGTATTGCCAGATATCGAGCTCAGTCCAATTAGATAGCGGGAAGACACGAATGCTTTCGCCCTTATTAACCTGACCGTTGTAGGTGTGCCAAAGCTCTGGACGCTGGTTTTTTGGATCCCACGTATGGTTCTTATCACGGAAAGAATAAACACGTTCTTTCGCACGAGATTTTTCTTCATCACGACGCGCACCACCAAAAGCCGCATCGAACCCATACTTGTTTAACGCCTGCTTAAGGCCCTGTGTTTTCATGATGTCAGTGTGCTTCGAAGAACCATGTACAAATGGGCTACAACCCATCTCAATACCTTCTGGGTTCTTATGTACTAAAAGGTCGAAGCCGTACTTTTTAGCCGTACGATCACGAAACTCAATCATCTCGCGGAATTTCCAATCCGTATCTACATGCAATAGCGGGAATGGAATCTTGCCTGGATAAAACGCTTTGCGAGCTAAATGAAGCATCACAGAAGAATCTTTTCCGATGGAGTACATCATCACTGGGTTATCAAACTCAGCCGCCACTTCACGGATAATATGAATACTTTCCGCTTCGAGCTGTTTTAGGTGGGTTAAACGTTCTTGGTCCATTTCAGTGCTTCCTTTAAGGCTCGCGTTACGAGCAATTCATTACTTGGTCTTGCCAAGCATGGGATTTAACTCATCCACTTGAGTGAATGGGAGTATTGGCACTAGAAGAAAACAGAAGCTTCGTGTTGAGCTATCCTTGCTATTCGTCTGCCTGATACGTCCTTGATATAGGCATTATGACGAGCCTCTCATATTACTGGAAATTCTAAAATTTCATTTTTTATTCGAAAAGCTGATAAGGGATTGAATTTATCGATAAGCAGGTGAAATGAATGGACTAATATTATCGATATCAGTTGCACATCGATTAATCAGGTTTGGGAGGCGTCTTGCAGAACACCATAAAGTAGTCGATCTAAGTCACGAATTAACATTCGTTGTAATCATTGTTTCATTCCATTTTGTTACATTACGCAACGAATTTTCTACTATCCACTTTGGAGCTACAAAATGAAAGTTGCAATGAAACCTTTGTCATTGGCTGTGCTTGCGGGTCTTGGTTTGACTCTAGCAGGCTGTACAACAACACCAGATACCGATGAAGTGATTAAACTACGTGTCGTAGAGACAACGGACATCCATACCAACCTAATGGATTACGATTACTACAAAGACAAGCCATCGAAAAAAATCGGCTTAGCACGTACTGCAACTCTAGTAAAAGAAGCTCAAAACGAAGTAACCAACAGCGTATTAGTTGATAACGGTGACTTGCTGCAAGGTAGCCCAATGGGTGACTACATGGCAGACAAAGGCATCGAAGCAGGTGAAGTTCACCCTGCATACAAAGCTATGAACCAGCTAAGCTACGACGCTGCAAACATAGGTAACCACGAATTCAACTACGGTCTTGATTTCCTAGAAGAGTCAATCAACGACGCTGATTTCCCGTACATCAGTGCTAACGTTTACGACGCAAAAACCAAAGAACACTACTTCACACCTTACATCATCAAGACGCACACGTTTGAAGATACTGCAGGCGTAGAGCATGAAGTAAAAGTCGGCTACATCGGTTTCGTTCCACCACAAATCATGACGTGGGATAAGAAGAACCTTGAAGGTAAAGTAATCGCTCGTGACATCATTGAGACGGCTAACGAGTTAGTGCCTCAAATGAAAGCGGAAGGCGCTGAAGTTATCGTTGCTATCCCTCACTCAGGCGTATCAACTGACCCATACAAAAATGGCGAAGAGAACTCAACGTTCTACCTATCTGAAGTAGATGGCATTGATGCGATCGCATTCGGCCACTCTCACGCAGTGTTCCCAGGTAAAGGTTTTGATGACATTCAAGGCATCGACAACGAAACGGGCACAATGAACGGCGTTGCGGCAGTAATGCCAGGTCGTTGGGGTAGCCACGTTGGTGTTATGGACCTAACACTGGCACAAAAAGACGGTAAGTGGGAAGTCGTTAAAGGCCAATCAGAAGCACGCCCTATCTACGACAAGATCGAGAAGAAATCTCTTGCTGCGGCTGATGAAGGCATCGTAACAGCACTAGAAAAAGACCACGCTGGTACTCGTGAGTTTGTTAACCAACCGATTGGTAAAGCAGACGATGTGATGTACAGCTTCTTGTCTCTAGTACAAGACGATCCAACAGTTCAAATCGTTAACCTTGCACAGAAAGATTACGTTGAACAGTTCATCCAAGGTGACCCTGACCTAGATGGTACGCCAGTACTTTCCGCGGCTGCACCATTCAAAGCTGGTGGCCGTAAGAATGACCCAGCGAACTTCACTGAAGTTGAATCTGGTCAACTGACATTCCGTAACGCAGCTGACTTATACCTTTACCCGAACACACTAGTTGCGATGAAGGTAACTGGTCACGAAGTAAAAGAGTGGCTTGAGTGTTCTGCTGGTCAATTCAACCAAGTTGATGTTAACTCAACAGCACCACAACAGTTGATCGAGTGGGATAACTTCCGCACTTACAACTTCGATGTTATCGACGGTGTTGATTACCAAATCGACGTAACTCAACCTGCGAAATACGATGCAAACTGTAAAGTCGTTAACCCTGACTCACAGCGTATTGTTGGCCTAACTTACCAAGGTAAGCCAATCGACATGAAGCAAGACTTCCTGATCGCAACCAACAACTACCGTGCATACAGCGCTAAGTTCCCAGGCACAGGTGAAGACTTCATCGCATTTGATGCACCAGATGAGAACCGTACTGTTCTTGCAAACTACATCTCTCGCGTAAGCAAAGAACAAGGTCAAGTGAGCCCAAGCGCAGATAACAATTGGTCATTTGCACCAATCAAAACGGATAACAAGCTAGATATCCGCTTTGAAACATCTCCAAGCGACAAAGCAGCAGAGTTCATTAAAGAGAAAGGTCAATACCCGATGAAACGTGTTGCGACTGACGATGTTGGTTTTGCTGTTTACCAGATTGACCTAACTAAATAGATTGCTTAAGTAATCCATAGTTAACGTTCTGAAAGGCTGAGTTTTACGACTCAGCCTTTTTCTTTTCTTCTAAATGTTCAGCCCAAAGCCCTAATTTTCGAACGACAAACTCTCGTTCAACCCGCTTCCAAATGCCACGCCTTCAGCTTCAAAACAGCAGTCAAACAGCAGTCAAACAGCAGTCAAACAGCACGACTCAAACCACCAATTGAATGAATCCAACACAAAAAAACACTAATCAGCTGTAAGTTTTTATCTGCTCCTCCTGTCTATTTAATTTACTACACTCAATGAATGGTGGTTAAGCCATTCATCCATAGGATAGATAAGGACATTTAATGAGCACCGTCGAGAGCATTCAAGCATGGTTACATTCAGGGGAGGAGTCGCTGCTATGGCTGATGCTTGGCATCATCGCGCTTTCTTATCTGCTTGAAGATCTTGCGATTGTTACGGCGGCAGGTATCGCGACTCAAGGTCTAATACTTCCTCAATATGCGCTGCTTGCTATTTTCATCGGTATTGCCACGGGTGATCTCGGTCTTTATTACCTGGGTAAATCAGGACGTTACTTCCGAGGTGTTCGATATAAAGCCCTCACTAATAAGTACTTTCGTTCGCTTCGTACCAAATTACGTCAGAACGCATTCAGCAGCCTTTTTGTTATCCGCTTTATTCCCGGGCTTCGTACCGTCGGCTTTACCTTAAGTGGCTTTTTCGCCATCCCACTGCCTACTTTCTTGTTTGCCGTGATTAGTGCCACTGCGCTCTGGACTGGCATTGTCTTCTCTGCCATCTACTATTTAGGGACATCAGCGTGGCTGCAAGCCTCTGAATATCAATGGATCATCATCCCGTGTGCCATCGCTTTGCTGTTTATCGGCAATCGATTAATGAATAGAACCTACTCTAGAGGATTATCATGAGTTCACCGCAAGATATTCGCATCATTCCCGCACATCAAATTAATGCAGGTATGCCTCTGCTTGAAAAAGATACCGTGCGCAGTGTCTCTCCTTATGAGTTTCTTCCGACTTGGTTCTTCTACACGCCAGTGGTCATTCAAAGTCTGATGCAAGGGTTACGGCACTTTGACTGGGCACTTCCGCTCATCGCTAATCCAAGCATCAAACTCAGTGGTATGGTCGGCGAATCAAAGCACGAGATATTGAGCCTTGCCGGATCATCGAGTCAGCGTTGGATCTCTCCGTTTATTACCCTAACCAAAACGGATCTCAGCAGTAAAAAACAAGCCGAAGACGCACGCAGCGCACTCATACAATCAGATCTTGATTTCCCTATCGTGGCGAAGCCGGATCTTGGTTGTCGAGGTGTTGGCGTTAAGCTGATCAACAACCAAGTTCAACTTGAGCAATATGTCGAATCTTTCCCAAATAATGCTCGCTTTCTACTGCAAACAAAGGCGCCTTATCAAGCCGAAGCGGGTGTTTTCTATGTTCGTTACCCAAACAAAAAGCAAGGTGAGATCATCTCGATCACACTCAAATACGCGCCAATGGTGATGGGTGATGGCAAGTCGACACTCAAACAATTAATTGAAAATAGCCCGCGCGCTGGGCAACTCAGCCACCTGTATCTACCAAGGCATGAAGATAAATTGGATCAAGTGCTCGCAGAGGGTGAAGAGTTCCAACTCGCGTTCGCAGGTAGCCATAGCCGTGGCTGCATCTTCCGCGATGGCAATCAATACATCACTCGGGCTTTAACTGAACGTTTAGACGAGATATTCGATGACTTCGATGGTTTTCATTTTGGCCGACTCGACGTCAAGTTTAAGGACATGCACAGCCTAATGAACGGCGAGGATTTCACGATCCTTGAGGTCAATGGCGCAAGCAGTGAGGCTGGACATATCTGGGATCGCAACACCCCATTACGAGAGATATTTTCTACGCTACTCCTGCAATATCGCATTCTTTTTGATATTGGCGCTCAGCAAAAACAACGAGGCCACCAATCCCCTTCTTTCAAGAGCTTATTTGCGGCGTGGCAAGAAGAGCGACGTCTTGTTCAACAATATCCGACTACCGACTAACTTTGCACGAGGATCATGAATGAACCCCATAGCCCAACCGAGCGCCCTTACTTCTTTCTCTCCTAGTATCAAGGGAGCGGTAGAGATATTGAATCAGGGTCTAGAGTTTTTGTTAGCGATTTCTGACAGCGATTACCTGACACGAGCAAAGCCACACGTTACAAGCTCTATCGGTGAACATACTCGTCACACACTGGATCTTTTTCACGCCTTGATTTTAAAAGAGGATGAGGCCGTTGATTACAACACTCGTCGTCGTGGTCATCCTGTCGAATACGACCGCTCTATTGCAGTCAAAGAGATCCACTATGTGATCAACTGGCTTGAACGATTAGACCGTCGAGATCTCGAAGCGCCTATCATGATCCAAACCGAGGTTTCGATGGATGCTCAAGTGTTCGCAAGCCTGCCTTCAACGCTCGAAAGAGAGGTCACCTTTGCCGCACTGCATGCCAATCATCATTACGCGATGATCAAGGTGATCACCACCTTCCTAGACGTCGAGACCTGCAACACCTTTGGTTATGCCCCAACCACCAACAGCTATCTGAGGGAGCAATAATAATGTGTTCAGTATCTTGGCTGCTTGAAGAGAATGGTTATCAGGTCTTTTTTAATCGTGATGAACAAAAGACGCGAGCACTGGCAATGCCACCCAGACAATATCGAGTCAACGGTGTCGATATCATTATGCCACTCGACCCAACTGGCGGCGGTAGCTGGATAAGTATTAATGAATTCGGGCTTTCGCTATGCCTACTCAATAACTATCAAGGCACAGTGCCCGTTGGTCCTTTAGTAAGCCGCGGTTTGCTACTTAAAAACCTATCATCGAGTCGTAATATCAGTCAGCTATCTGAAGCGTTTCACAAGCTAGACCTACACTCTTTTGCCCCATTTACCTTGCTAGCTTTCGCGCCCAATCTAACCCAACACAATGGTCTGGTTATCGCCTACATGTGGGATGGTATTCAACAGAAAATAGTCGACACTGATTCTCCACTCTTCTCATCCGGTGTTGATTTAGAGCGAGTGCAAGCCTACCGACAAGCAAAATATGATCAGCTCATGGCGGCAGGTAAGAATCAACAGAACTTACTGATGTTCCACTCTCACCATCACAATGAGCAACCTCATTTAGCGACCTGTATGCATCGCGAAGACGCACATACCGTGAGCTTTACACACTTACGTAACCTGCATGGTCAAGCCTCTATGTTTTATGCACCCGGCTCACCATGCGAACCCATTAAACCATGTCAGATAAATCAGCAGCGCTTTACCTTTGATTTATCACCCGCAATCAATCTATAGATGGAGTCCATCATGAGAAAACTATTCACCATGGTTCTGCTACTTGTTAGCCCGTACGTATTTGCCGCCGATGAAATCTACACTGGTTTCTTTAGCAGTAAGGCGCTCGATGGCTACGATACCGTCGCATATTTCACTTCCGGTAAGCCCATTGAAGGCAGTAAAAAATTCAGCACAGAGTACAAAGGGGCGGATTGGTATTTCTCTTCTGAAAAGAATCTGACTTTATTTGTTAATAATCCTGAAAAATATGCCCCTCAATATGGTGGCTATTGCGCTTGGGCAGTATCAGCGAAGAGCGACTTTGCACCGAGTGACCCACATCAATGGACGATTGTTGATAACAAGCTTTACCTCAACTACGACCAAGAGATTAAGCAGCGCTGGGAACAAGACCAAGCACAGCATATTCAACAAGCCGATAAAGTTTGGCCGCAACTGATTAAGTAAGGTAATTTCATTATGATTGATAGTCCTTTTCGTTTACCACGTTACACGCCTTTTGGTTTAGGTGAGTCTGTTGTCGAGTGGGCAACTGGGCTATCTAAGCTAGACCGACTCTACCAAGATCGTAAAAACGAGTTATCTAGCTTCGAATTCATGAATTACACTCTGTCGGCGCTCAATATCGACTACTCGGTTGCATCGGGAAGCACGGAAAACATCCCGGAAGAAGGGCCAGTAGTCATTGTGGCTAACCATCCACTTGGTGCGATTGAAGGCGTGATCCTTGCTGATCTCGTAGGATCGGTAAGAAAGGATGTGAAGGTGCTGGCCAATGAGTTACTTAAGCGCCTGCCTGAACTGGATGATCTTTTCATCGGTGTCGATGTCTTTAACAGTAAAGAATCGAAACGCACCAATGCCAAAGCGATTCGAGATGCCAATCGTCATTTGGCTGATGGTGGACTATTGATTGTATTCCCAGCAGGTGAAGTATCAAGCTACCGTAAAGGGGCAAAAACACTGACAGACATCGAGTGGAGCAAGTCGGTAGCGAAATTCGTCAAACGTCACCAAGCCACCACGGTACCTATCTTTATCAATGGCAAGAACAGTGAGCTTTTCTATCAAGCGGGTCGTGTTCATCCACTGTTGAGAACCGCTCTACTCGGGCGTGAACTTCTTAATAAACAAGCGACAACTATCTCTATCTCGATTGGCTCATCGATTCCGTATTCAGAGATAAAATCGTTTGAAAAAGAGATGGATATCGTCAACTACCTACGACTTAATACCTATCTAATGAGTCAACAAGATAGTCCGAACACGCCAATCCACGCGCCCTCTTTCGATACCCAAGTG
This sequence comes from Vibrio sp. 10N.261.54.A5, assembly GCF_041471145.1. Lineage (NCBI taxonomy): Bacteria > Pseudomonadati > Pseudomonadota > Gammaproteobacteria > Vibrionales > Vibrionaceae > Vibrio > Vibrio sp. 10N.261.54.A5. The sequence goes on from NZ_JBFRNU010000011.1 coordinate 68,222, forward strand.
ATAGCGCCTATTCCACCAGAAGTCTTATCAATAGAGATAGACTCACTCCCTGAAGAGATGAAACTGCTCGAGCAAGGGAACTTTGAGGTCTACTGCACACCAAGCCAATCCATTCCTAACTTAATGCGCGAGATTGGTCGAGTAAGAGAAGAAAGCTTTAGAGAAGTCGGAGAAGGCAGCGGGCTGGCCTGTGATTTAGATGAGTATGACCTTTACTACCATCAACTGTTTGTGTGGAATAAAACCAAGGCAGAACTGGTTGGCGCGTATCGACTCGGTATGGTCGACAAACTCATCGCTGAGCACGGGCTTGATCAGCTCTACTCTCGTAGCCTGTTTAACTACAACCAAGAATTCATTGATACTCTAGAAAACAGCATTGAGCTTGGGCGATCGGTAGTAAGTAAACCTTACCAAAAGAGCCTGAACTCACTGTTACTATTGTGGAAAGGCATTGCGACCTTTGTGTCTCGTCACCCTCAATATACCCATCTGTTCGGCCCAGTCAGTATCAGCAATGATTACAGCCACAATGCGCGTCTGTTGATCGCGACCACGTTATCAATCCACCATTATGATGAGGAAAAGGCGAATTTGGTTTCACCTTCGTCACCACTCAATACCAGCAGTCATGTGTTCTGGCAAAATCACCTGCTCTCTTCACTGGCGAGTGTGCCTCTGCTCTCTAAAGTGTTAGCACGCATGGAGCAAGGTAAAGGCCTGCCGGTACTGCTGCGCCAATATCTAGGGATGAACGGTAAACTGGTGTGTTTTAATGTCGACCCATCGTTTAATGATGCCTTGGATGGCTTGATTGTGGTGAACCTTAAAAAGGTACCACTGAAAACTCTGGGTAAATACATGGGCAGAGAGCTTGCTCAAGATTACCTAGAGCAACACGCACGCCGCTGATTTATCCCGCTCTGTACCTCTCTCCAAATAAGTGCGATGATTTCGGCACTTATTTGGGTTAGGTTATTTTCATGCACACCTCTTTTATCGAACAACTACAAAGCTTCGACTTCTCTGAAAGCCAGATTGAATCTCTAGTTGCTGTCGCCAAGCCACTTGAGTTGCCAACCAGACACATCTTGATCAATCAAGGTGAGATGGCGAGTTCAATCTACTTTGTACTTGAAGGCTTGTGCCATGCCTGCTACCTCACTGATGATGGTAAGCAATACAGTAAAGAGTTCTATTGGGAACAAGATTGGATCATCGGCTTTGAGAGTCTGATAAAAAGCCAAGCGTCCCCTTACCTATTAGAAACGCTGACTCCCATCACCATGTTAGAGCTGCCAATGAATGCGGTTATCGAGTGGCGTGCATCAAATAATCCTTTGTATTTAAAGCTGTTAGAAACACAGCTGATGCATAAGGAAAACAAAGAACGCTTCATGCTGCTCTATACACCAGAGCAACGTTATCAGCTGTTCTGCGAGCACTATCCCGACCTTGAGCAGCGCTTAAATGACAATCAAATTGCCGCTTATCTAGGAATCACCGCAATCAGCCTGAGCAGAATTAAAGGTCGAATTAACAATAGTTAATGCCAACAATCATCACGCATAGTACATTCAGAGCATCGATAATCTCTGGATGTAAACATGATCACTTGGCACTCAATTCCTTTTTCTGAACTCTCAACACAACAGCTTTATCAACTACTTAAATTAAGAGTCGATGTATTTGTGGTCGAGCAGACTTGTCCTTATCCAGAGCTGGACGGTAAAGATACACTCGCGGGTGTTGAGCACCTGCTTGGCTATGCTGATGAAGAGTTGGTAGCGTGTGCACGTTTATTACCACCAGGTACCTCTTACGACAACACCAGCATCGGTCGAGTCGCAACCAAGCAATCGGCAAGAGGTGGTGGCTTGGGGCATCAATTAATCAAAGAAGCATTAACACGCTGCGAGGCTCTTTGGCCAAATACGGCCATTGATATTGGCGCGCAGCAACACCTAGAAAACTTCTATGCGAGCCACGGCTTCAACACCATCTCGGATATGTACCTCGAAGATGACATTCCTCATATAGACATGAGATTAGAAAAATAATGACGAATATCACTGCCGGTATTCTATTGTTGGTTGCAGGTAACTTGTTTGCCTCGCTTTCCGACGTAGCGGTAAAGCTGTTAAATGGCGAAGTACCGCCCTTACAGTATATTTTTTTCCGACAGTTGATATCTCTGCTCATCATCACCCCTTTGTGGCTACAGCAGAAAAAAGAACAACGGCGCTTACAGCAGGCTAAGGTAACCTTCATTCGAGGTCAGTTAATTCTGATCGGCAGTGGGTGCATGGTGGTCGCGATCACTCACTTGTCTTTGGCAACCGCCAACGCAGTATTTTATGTCGCGCCTTTACTGATGTTGCCGCTCTCAATGTTGCTATTGAAAGAGCAACCGGCACTCGGCAAGGTTATCGGCACAACCATAGGTTTTATTGGTGCATTGATTGTCTTGAGGCCATCACAATTTCATTGGGCGGCACTGTTTGCTTTGGGGACAGCACTCACCCTAGCACTATTTAATGTACTCGTAAGAAAGCTTCCTAGTGAGCAAACGGTGGTCACTACGCTGTGGTGGACAACCTTATTCTCTATTCCAGCCTCATTAGTACTGTGCTTCTTATACTGGCAGCCAGTGTCTGTGGAGCATTTGGGATACATAGCCCTGAGTGCGACGCTAATCTTAAGTTACAACGGCCTTGCAGTTGCTGCCTATCAAAAAGCACACTCTAGCCAAATTGCCTTGGCTGAGTATTCAGGATTGGTGTTTGTCGCGCTAATAGGTGCAATATGGTTCGATGAGATTCCGGATACATTAACCTTTATCGGAATCATGCTTATCATCTTGCCACTCGCCCCTTTCAAGCGACCAAAAAAAAGAGCTAATGCTTAGCTCTTTTCTATCGTTTATCTGTGTCTGGTGAAGCGCTTTAACTCAGGCTCACTATTCATCTACTTACTGCGACCAAAGCCACCATCGGATAAGCGGAAGAACATCACCGAAGTGTCGCCTTTCTCTAGCTGAAGAATGTCCAACTGCCCAGTTTCAGCAAGTTTGAAACGAACCAGCTGGCCTTTACGAATTTGACTGAGCGGCTTATCTGCACCTTCAATTCGCACTAACGCATTCAAGTCAGACAATGGCAAATCGTTGTTTCGAAAAACCTGCGCTAACGTATCCCCTTGCTTAACAAGGTACTCCTGCCAATTTTTGTTACTCGGTTCTAATGAGCTGTTCTTGGCATTTTGCTGTTCGCTTAAGCCGACGGTGTTTATTTCAAGCTCAACGCGCGATGTTGTTGGAGCTGTGTCTACTTTAGGTTCTGGTAGCGGCACAAAAAGTAATATCAGTACGATCGGAGAAATCACCATCAACAGTCTTTGGTGTAACTTCGGCAATGAACCCCAAGTTTGCGCTGTCGAGGTTTTCATTTTCTTCACATCGATCGAACTCAATTTCTCTTTGACCTGATTCAGTCGATCCTTGAATTCTGCTAAGTGGTCAACTTTCTGTTTTTTCTTTTGACGACGATTCATACCACTGCGTCCTATACATTGAATAACTACAGTATAAAAACCAAAGTACCAACAGTATAGATCTTTCCGTCACAACAAGGCCCAAAGCGAGAAAATTGACATGGCTGTGATTTGGGCACGGTAAAGCGCAAGTGATCAGGGACTAGCCGTTTCTTCACGCTGCTAATACTGGTATTCTTACCCTTTTCGTACTGACAAAAAGAGTGACTTTTCATGTCTGAAGTAAAATTTGAAACTGTAGAGCAAAAAGCTAGCTACGGTATCGGTCTACAAATGGGCCAACAACTTGCTGGTTCTGGTCTTGAAGGCCTAAACGTTGACGCAATCGCTGCTGGTATCGCAACAGCTCTAGTTGGCGACATGCCAGCTATCGAAGTTGACGAAATCAACAACGCACTACAAGAGCTACACACTCGTGGTGAAGCTGCACGTCAAGAACTAGCTAAAGCTGCTGCTGCTGACGGCGAAGCTTTCCTAGCTGACAACGCTCTTCGTTCAGAAGTAACGGTTCTTGAGTCTGGTCTTCAGTACGAAGTACTAACTGAAGGTACTGGCGAAATCCCAACTGCAGACAAGCAAGTACGTGTTCACTACCACGGCGAACTAACTGACGGTACTGTTTTCGACAGCTCTG
>NZ_JBFRNU010000011.1:73172-74118 GCF_041471145.1 Vibrio sp. 10N.261.54.A5
CTGTTTTCGACAGCTCTGTATCTCGCGGTCAACCTGCTGAATTCCCAGTAACTGGCGTAATTCAAGGTTGGGTACAAGCTCTACAAATGATGCCTGTTGGCTCTAAGTGGAAGCTATACATCCCTCAAGATCTAGCATACGGTGAGCGTGGCGCAGGTGCTGCAATCCCACCATTTGCTGCTCTAGTATTTGAAGTAGAACTTCTAGCAATTCTTTGATTTTTATAAAAACCTTTAGTAAAACAAAATACTATAGGTAAATAAAATTGAAATAATCCAACGGCGATGTGACTACATCGCCGTTTTTCGTTTATAGTGAAAGAGTAAATTACTTTATTACTTAAGGACGAATAATGAAGAAAGTACTCATCACAGTTTTAAGCAGCCTTGCTGTTGTCTCTTGCGCTAGCACTAGCGACTCTGAACAAACCAGTTCATCATCAGATACCAACTATTCCCAACTATCCCAAACTGCACTGATGGCTGCAGTGAATATGTGGTCTCAGCAGAACGAAACAACACCGCTTGTGGATACGGTAGCTGACCAAGCTTCTGTTACCAGCGACCAAGCAGTTGGCGGTATTGGTTCAATGTTAGCCCTTGCACAAAACTCTCTTGGCACAGCCGACAACAAAGAACTCGCGACACTTATTCCGGGTATGTCGAGCCTTGAGTCTACTGGTCTATCATCGCTACTAAGCTCACAAGGTGCCGTTGAAAGTGCGTTTTCTGGATTAGGTATGGATCCATCAATGGTTACAACATTTGCACCCATCATTCTTCAAGCACTGCAGTCACAAGGTGCAACGAGCGGCCTGATGGATTCACTTTCAGCTATATGGCAATAATCGTTAGTTATTAATAGCTAGCTTAAAATCTAATAAGGGCACTTCGGTGCTCTTTTTTGTGCGTGGAAGAAAAGATATTTGAGATACGAGATACGAGAT